>JAYVUC010000174.1:0-11043 GCA_043788295.1 Phycisphaerales bacterium | reverse complement strand
CGCCAGCCGCCTGTGGCACATCAACGCCGCCAGAAAGAAGCTCACCACGTGCGTCGCCAGCACCAGCTCAAACGGCGTGTTCCGCCCCGTCATCACAATAAAGCAGTCGCCCAGCGCCATCGCCCCCACAAACCACCCCAGCACGCTCGCGCTCACCCTCACCCGTGGCGAAAACGCCAGCGTGAACGTCACCAGGTACAAAAACAACGGAATCACCCAGAGCAAGGGCACCGCCGCCAGGTCCGTCGAAATATGCTGCGTCACCCCGCTCATCAAACTCGACGGCACCGCCGCCAGCGCAATCCACATCACCCGCCGCCGCCACGCAATCGCCGCCGCCGGCTCCTCCGCCTCCCGCCCCCCCTCCTCAACCGCCCCCGCACGCTTCGCCGTCACCACCCCGCACGCAATCAACAGCAGCACCAACACCCCATATACCTGCGACCACCCGATCGACTGCTCCCCAAGCCGAAACGTCGGCTCGATCAGCAGCGGATACCCAAGCAGCCCCACCGCGCTCCCGATGTTGCTCGCCGCATACAGAAAGTACGGATCCTTCGATCTCGCGTGCCCAGTCCTGCTGAACCACCTCTGCACCAAAGGTCCCGTCGTGCTCACCACAAAGAACGGCAGCCCAAGCGTCACACCCAGCAATCCCATCATCCACAGCGACAGCCGCGCCGACTCACTCGGCGGATTCCACCCCTCCGGCAGCACCATCGGCAGCATCGTGAACGCCGCCACCGCCACCACCCCGTGCACCACCGCCTGCACCTTGATCTTCAGCTTCGTCAACAGATGCGAGTACAGATACCCCAGCAACAGCGCCGCCTGAAAGAACACCATGCACGTGTTCCACACCGCCGGACTCCCGCCCGCCAATGGCAGCACCATCTTGCCCGCCATCGGCTGCACCTGAAAGAGCAACGCCGCCGAAATGAATATCGTGATCGCAAACAATGGCAACATGCAGCGTTCCTGTGCCCGTGGCAACCCGCCCGGCTCCGCAGTCTACGTGTTCGCCGGCTTGCTCGCCGATCGAAACCGCGAATGGCACCTCGGACACGCCTCGCCCGGCGGCAAGTTCACCCGCTCGCCGCAACACGCGCACCACCCGCTCAACCCCAGATTCTTCGACAGCAATGTCTGTAGTGTCCCCATGCTCGCCACATACACCCCGCACTCTGGACACGCCTGCGACGTGTTCCCCGTCAGGTCATACCCGCACGACTTGCAAGGCAACCGCTCACCCTTGCCCCCAGGCGACACCCCTCGCGCAGCCCTCACCAGCCCGCACCGCGGACACGCCTCACCCTCCAGACCCGCCAGTTCCATCTCGCACCCGGTGCATGGCTCACGTCGCTCCGCCCTCTTGCGGCTCTCACACGAACCCGTGTACACAAAGAGCCCCGCCAACGCCGCCGCACCCAGCGATGCCTTGGCAACGTCGATCGGTGACCACATCTTGAAAAAATACCACACCACCACGCCCGCCAAAGGACCTCCCACAGCCGCAGCCGTTGCCACAAACATCGCTTTGGTCAAGGCGGGCCGGATCATCACGCTTATTCTATCCGGGTGACCAATTCAGCCCCCAGCACCCGCCACTTCAGCCCCCTCCGCACATTCGACGCCGTCGTCTGCGACATCGACGGCTGCCTGGGGCCCGAAACGAGCGCCCCCATGGACTCGCACCGCCTCTCCCTCATCGCCGCACACAACCGCCGCGCACACTCCGCCCGCGATGTTCCCCCCGTCACCCTCTGCTCGGGCCGCCCTCAGCCTTTCGCCGAAGCAATCTCCCGCGTCATCGCCAACGAGTCCCTCCCCATCATCTGCGAGATGGGCGTCTGGCTCTACGACCCCTCCGTCGGCTCCTACTCCCGCGACCCCGCCATCACCCCCGCCCACCTCGCCGCACTCGCCGCCGCCACCGCCTGGATCGACGACAACCTCTTCCCCAAAGGCGTCGTCATCCAGCCCGGCAAAACCGCCTCAATCGCCCTCTGCCACCCCGACACCAACTTCATCATGGGCCTCAAGCCCACACTCGTCGAACTCTTCAAGACTCGCAATTGGCCCTTCCGCGTCTCCAGCACCATCAACTGGGTCAACTGCGACCTCGCCTTCGTCAGCAAGGCCACCGGCATCCAGCGATTCATCAATGCCACCGGCATCCCCTCCTCCCGCATCGCCGGCATCGGCGACACCATCGGCGACCTCGCCATCGCCAAGTGCGTCGCCTTCTTCGCCTGCCCCGCCAACGCCGAACCCGCCCTCAAACCCCACGCCGCCTACCTCTCCCCCCACGCCGAGATCGAAGGCGTCCTCGACATCCTCCAACACCTCTGATCCTTTCCAACCCTACCTCTCACTCGCCTCCCCTCCGCCTCCTTCTGATCCCCTCTGCTACCTCGCGTTCATATCCCCTTCTCCCTCACGCGTGCTCAAACCCCCATCGCACCAGCATCCACCACCCGCCCGCCTACTCCCTTCACAAAGCACCCGCCTCTCGCCCACAATTGCCGAGTTCCCGTCACAAACGGCGTAGTTGACAAGGCTTGGCATCCGTGGTAGGCTGCCCAGCAAAGAGATCCACCATGACATTCGCATCTCGCATCTCGCATCTCGCATCTCGCATCTCGCATCTCGCATCTCGCATCTCGCAATAGCCGCAAGTAGCCTGCTCTGCGCCGGTTTGGCCACGCACGCGATCGGCCAAACCAGCGTCTTGCACATCGGGAATTGGTCCATGGTGGCAATCCGTGACACCAACACCTCCACCCTCACTGGTGTGCTCGCAGCGAAACACTCGCTCGCAGTCTCTGGAAACAATCTTTCGGTCGTCGCCTACCACCGTTCAGTCGCTGGCGTCTGGGCAGCCGAAACCTGGCCCTCCGGTGTCCCCGCCGCTCAAGCCTGGCTCGCATTGCACGGCGAGTCAGTCGACCTGACCGAAATTGACGAGATCGAACCCGTCGGAGTTCCAATTCTGGCACTCGCGGAAGCCCCCATCCCTGTGGTTGGCGGCGTAGTCGAAGGCGATCCCGTCGTGGCACTCGTCACCGACCCCATCGCCGGCCCGTCATTCCTCTCTCTGCTGGTAAACGCTGGCTACCCCGCCGCTGACGTTCCCACTTCGGGCGAGATCGCCGATGCGGAACTCTGCGGCGGAAATCCGGTGCTCGACGCGGCCAAGGACGCATTCGCCGCATCCTCGAGACTTGCCGCGAGCACATTCTCAGCCTCCATGGCGTCACGCTGCTCATCGTGGTGCCTCCCCTGGCGTATCGTGGAAATCTCAGGCTGGAGCGCGTGGCAATGTGGTGCTTGGAGGCCCGATTCGACCGGTACGCAGAGCGACGCCGGAATCTGCCGCGACAACTGCTTGTACGAACGTCCTATTTCACGAACAAGACAGAAGTGGGTCTGGGTCACGCACTTGGATTGCACCTACACAGCAACCATCTACACGCAAACCGAATCTGGCCTGCAAAATGGCGCCTGCTTCTTGGACTTGACAAACGTCGGCTGCGTTCGCGGCATTCTCACCTGCCCCGCGGCGCCGTCCTGTGACCTGTCGTATATCCTCTGCACAGCAGGACCGGACACTGGAGTCAAGAGAACTCTTTGGCAGTGAGGTGGCCGCAGATGCACATCGCGGTCACACACGCTCAAGTCAGAATGGCCGGCTGGTCGCTCCTGCTGGGGGCCGCCCTCTCGTGGGTGAGTGCGGCAGCCTCAGTCCTCATCGACTCCTGTTTCAACCCTCCAATCCCATCCTTTTACTACAGCCCGATCTCCAAGAATGGCATCTATTGGCGTGTAACGCACTATGCAACCGCAAGGACGGACGTGATCACGCCCAATCGTACACCGTTTCCACATTGGGACGGCACAGTGCAGCGTGATTCGCCCTGGCCTCTCTGCTATGTGCCACAATGGAGCACCGCATCGACGCCTCCGCCACCCTTCGACGACCCGCCATACGGCTACCCATCCGACGCCGCTGCCGGTTGGCCGATCTGTTCATTCAGCAGCTCGCACTTCACCCCATTCCCAAAGAACGCGCACGCCGGAATGTTTGATTGGGAAACAACCTGGGGTATTCCTGTCGAGAGCCGTTCCTGGGATCTCTTGCTGCCACCCAGAACCATCCCCCTTCGCCCCATCCCGCTGGGGCTCGCCCTCTCGACATTGTTCTGGTCACCATTGGGCTTCGCGTGTATCAAGGTGCCGCCGCAGATTCGAGCGTCGCGGCGGCGCCGCCGTGGCCTCTGCGCAACCTGCGCCTATGACATCCGTGGTGTTCCCAGATGCCCCGAGTGTGGCACCGGCGCCCCGCCGCAAACAAAGCCCGCAGCCGCAGAGCCTTGACGCGAATACTGGAACGAACTCCTCCGCGCTCTCTGCTCCCTCTGCGTTCAACTCCCCTTCCCTCACGCGTGCTCAAACCCCATCGCACCCGCATCCACCACCCGCCCGCCTACTCCCTTCACAAAGCACCCGCCTCCCGCCGTCACCACGCCGATGCGCGTCACGCGCGTCCCCACCCCCGTCCCCATCCCGGGAATCACCTCCGGCACCGCCGCACCCGCATCAGCCGCAAACAAAAGCTCGTAATCCTCCCCGTCTCGCAGCGCACACAGCCAATCCCCATTCACCGCCGCCGCGAGCGGAATCGCGCCGCCATCAATATCAATCCGCACACCCGACGCCGCCGCCAGCCTCCCCGCATCCATCCCCAGTCCATCCGACACATCCAGCATCGCGTGCAGTTTCTCGCCCAGCGACCCCGCCAGCCACGCCGCCTCCTCAACCCGCGGTTCAAACGTCAAGTGCCTTCCGCCCCCACGCGCCGCATCAAACGCCCCGCCGATCTCACCCGTCACATACACCACATCGCCCACCCGCGCCCCGCTCCGCAGCACCGCCCCACGCTGCCCATGCACCTCCCCCACCATCGTGATCGACAGCCCAAGCCTCCCACCCTCCTCCACCCGCGCCACACCCGCAATATCGCCCCCCACCAGCGGACACCCCCAGTGCCGCGCCCACCGCGCCGTCGCATCAAACAGCGCATCCGCTTCCGCATACCCCTTCGGAATCGCCGCCGCCGCCAACGCCGCAACAGGCCGCCCCGCCATCGCCGCAACATCCGACACCGCCCGCGCAATCGCCTTGCGCGCAATCAAATCCACCGGCGTCCCACGCGTGAAGTGCCGCCCCTCAATCACCTGATCCACCTTCAACAACATCGGGCTCGCCACATTCACCACCGCGCAGTCGTCGCCGGGCCCGACCACCACGCGCGGAAACGCCGCACCCAAATCCCGCGATCGCTCGAAAATGTGCCGCAGCAGCTCGTTCTCTCGCACACCCGCTCCAATCACACGAGCCCACCCTCGCGCATCCACGCCCACTGCCGCCTCACACCCTCCTCAAACCCCGTCGTCGGCGCATACTCCAGCTCCGCTGCCGACCGCTTCGCATCCGCAAACGTCCGCTCCACATCGCCCGGTTGCATCGGACCACGCTCGATCCTGGGCTCCTTCCCCACCACCCGCCCAATCGTCGCAATCATCTCCAGCAGACTCACCGGCGAGCTTCCACCCAGATTCCACACGCGATACCCATGCCCGTCAATCCGGTCGTACGCCGCCACCACGCCCGTCACAATGTCATCGACATACGTGTAATCGCGGCTCGTCGTCCCGTCCCCAAACATCCGAATCGTCTCTCCCCGCGCAACCCGCAAAAGAAACGAATGGATCGCAAGATCAGGCCGCTGCCTGGGCCCGAACACCGTAAAAAACCGCAGCATCGCCACCGGCATCCCCGTCAGCTTCCAGTGCGCGTACCCCATCAACTCACACGCCCGCTTCGTCGCCGCATACGGACTGATCGGCTCGCTCACATCGTCCGTCTCACCAAACGGCACCCGCGCCCCGTTCCCATACACCGAGCTCGACGACGCCACCACAATCCTCGCGCACCCCGCCCGGCTCGCCGCATCCAAAATCACCGCCGTCCCCTGCACATTCGCGCGGGCATACCCAACCGGATCCTCAATACTCGGCCTCACGCCCGCCTTCGCCGCCAGGTGAATCACTCCCTCAGGCCTCACCCGCTCAAACAACTCCCGCATCGCCCCCGCATCCGCAATGTCGCCCCGCACAAACGTCCACATCCCCGCCCGCCCACTCCGCTCCACCAGCGACACATTGCTCGCCTTCACCTCAGCCGAATAGAACGGATCAAAGTTGTCAACACCCACCACAGGCCGCCCGGCCGCCATCAGCCGCTGCGCAGTCCACGACCCGATGAACCCCGCCGCTCCAGTCACCAAAATCGGCTCCGCCATGGTCAACAATCCTCCGAACCGTCAACCCAAACTGTACCAACCGCTTGCTACCCGCTCTCGCAGGATTCCAAACAAAATCCGAATCAACTGTTCGCCAATGAAGCAGGGCACCATCGTTAGACAGTGCCCCGCTGGAGGAGAGAGAGATCAATATTGAGATACGGAGTTATCGACCCCTTAGTTCCGAATAAATTGACAATTCTCATATTTTCTACTTGACAGGCTCATTTTGGGGAGGAAATCCGTCGCCAGCACACAAAACGCGCAAAAAACGGCCCCCGGTCGCAACGGGGGCCGCCTGTTCTCACCACCGCCTCGCTCCGCCAGCTCTCGCCAGCGGGGGTCGTGCGGGCACGGTTGCTCGAATACGTCGTTCTCGAATACGTGGTTTCTCGACTACTTCGGTGCCGCCGCGGGCACATTCACGTCCGATGGCTTCGGCGCGGGCTTGTCCACCCCGCCCGGCTCGCCATTGCGCTGTCCCTCTTTCGTCGGCTTCTTCACCTTCTCCCCGTTCCTGGCCTGCTCCATGTACCGCTTGATCGCCGCCTCGCGATCCGCTGGCGACATGTTCTTGAGCCGCTCTCGCAGACGCTCGGGCACCTTGGGATCGTTCATGATCTCCTCGGGTGTCTTGCTTGTCGCGGGTCCGTCCAGCTTCAATCCTTCGGTGACCTTTTTCGCGCCCTTCGCGTTCGCCGCTCCCCGCTTACCCAACTCTTCCTTCGCGCGCGCCAGCTGCGCCTGCACCGCCGTCCGCTGCGCCTCATTCAACACCGCGAACGCCTTCACTTGCGCGTCCTCGGGCTTGGGACGCTGCGCATAAATCTCCATGAGCCGGGCACGAGCCTTCGCCGCAGCCTCCGGGTCCACCTTCTTCTCCTCTTTCATCGCGTCTTCAGTGCCATCCTTCGCGCCGTCCTTCGCGCCCTTGGCCTTGCCCTTGAACTCGGTCTTGCCCGCCTTCAATTCCCGCCCGCCCTCGCGGATCGCCGCCTCAAACTTCGCCCGGTCCTCGGGCGACAGCTGCGCCCGCAGCTTCTCGGATTCCTCGCGATTCTTCTCCATGAACTCGCGCGTCGCCTTCGCGTGATCCTCAAATGCCGCCTTCACCTTCTGATCCTGTTCCTCAGTCAGCTTCAGTTCCCCCGCCTGCTCGCCACGCACCACCTCAAACGCCCTCATCACCAGCGGCATCGGCGTGGGCATCTCCCCGCGCTTGGCGTTCGCCCCCTTCTCCCCAAACGTCCGCTTCTGCCCCGGCAGGCTGTTGTCCTTCACCTCCGGCCCCTTCAGCACCGGAACAATCGGCGGCGTGGCGTCCTGCGCCATCGCAGCTCCCGCACACACAAAGATCGCAAATACAACGCCAACACCAAAGCCAACACCAAACCCATTTCGTTTCGTGAGTTTCACTGATCCACTCCTTGCCTTTGTCCAACAATCGACCTCAAAGGTGATACCGGGCCACACCCGCGCCCCACACCCTTCCAACGCTCCGCCGCCACGCCTATTGCCGGCGAACAATCACGTATCGGCACGCCCGACCCCTTTCTTCCGTCCAAACCCGCCGCAGCTTCCCATGCCAACAAACAAAGCCCAAATCATCGACCTTCTCCGGACCATCGACAACCCCGCCCTGCCAGGCGACCTCGTCTCCTCCGGCGCTCTCCAATGGGTCGCCTGGTGCGACTCCTATGGCAGCATCAAGCTCCACCTCCCTGCCGCCGTCGCCACCACAACCCTCGACGCACTCGCCAAATCCGTCCACGCATCCATCAACGCCGCGTGCGTGCGCGACACCAGCCGCCTCGACTCGCTCATCGTCGAGTTCGTCGATCGCGCCGGTGCCGTCACCCACACCGCCAAGTTCGGCTCCTTCACCGGCGGCACCGCCAAGCCCAACACTCCTCCCGCCGCCCCACCGCCCACGTCAGCTTCCGTCGCCGGCCACCGCCCCATCGGCGGACTCGGCGCGCCCCCGCCCCATCCGCCCGCGCAGCAGCCAACGCCACAAGGCTCAGCCCCCGCCCTCCCGGGCGTCCGCCGCGCCATCGCTGTCGGCGCCGGCAAAGGGGGCGTCGGCAAAAGCACCATCGCCCTCAACCTCGCCGTGGGCCTCGCACGCAAAGGCCACAGCGTGGGCCTCCTCGACGGCGACATCTATGGCCCCTCCATGCCCACCATGCTCGCCCTCGCCGCTATCGACCAATCCGTCCTCAACGGCCGCCTCCAACCCTTCCACGTCCACGGCATCAAAGCCATCACCATCGGCAAGCTCGTTGACCCCGAACGCCCGCTCATCTGGCGCGGGCCCATGGCCCACGGTGCCTTCAAACAACTCCTCGAACAAACCCAGTGGGGCGAGCTCGACTACCTCATCATCGACCTGCCCCCAGGCACCGGCGACGTCTCCCTCACCATGGCCCAGCAGCTCCAGCTCACCGGCGCCGTCGTCGTCTGCACGCCCCAGCGCGTCGCACAGGACGACGCCGTCCGCGCCGCTCGCATGTTCCAACAACTCGGCATCGACGTGCTCGGCGTCGTCGAGAACATGTCCAGCTTCATCGGCGATG
This sequence comes from Phycisphaerales bacterium, assembly GCA_043788295.1. Lineage (GTDB taxonomy): Bacteria > Planctomycetota > Phycisphaerae > Phycisphaerales > UBA1924 > UBA2396. The sequence goes on along the minus strand of JAYVUC010000174.1, from coordinate 2,103 downwards.
ATGGCAAGGAATACGACCTCTTCGGCAAAGGCGGCGCAGAAACCATGGCCCAGCGACTGGGCGTTCCCTTCCTGGGCGCGGTCCCCATCACCATGTCCCTCCGCATCAACTCCGATCAGGGCGACCCCACCGCCAACTTCACCGCCGCCGACCCCGCAGGCAAACGCCTCACCGCCAGCCTCGAATCACTCGTTGCAGCATTCGAGTCCCAGGTCGCCCTCGCAAGCCTCCGCCAAGGCCAAACGCGGCCCGTCCTCACCATCAGTTGACAAGCCCGGCGTCGGCTCACCCGGCATCACGATCGGGTATTCTGTCCCCATGATCGCCAAACAGCTCCCCTTCCGCTTGCTTGCTGTCCTTCTGACCCTCACGCTCCAGGCCTGCGCCACCACACCGCCCAAGCCCGATGCCCCACAAGCCACCTACGTCTACGTCACCCTGAAAACCGGCCCCAAGAGCGGCTCGTTCACCCCCGAAGAAAGTGCCCGCATCTTCCAGGGACACATGGCCAACATGCACCGCCTCGCCGATGCCGGCAAGCTGCTCGTCGCCGGCCCCTTCGACAAGCCCCACGACCCAACCTGGCGCGGCATCTTCGTCATGGATGTCCCCACCGTCGAACTCGCCCAAGCCCTCGTCGCCACCGATCCCGGCACCATGGCTGGCGCGTTCTCCCCCGAGTTCATCCCCATGCACGCCTCCCCCACCCTGCGCCAAACCCTCGAGCTTGAGCGTGTCCTGACCGCCCAGACCACCGCCAATACCACCGAAAAGCCCGACCCCACACTGCCCCCGCCCAACATCCGCAGCTACGTCATGGTCTCTGCCAACGACGCCGCCAAAGCCCGCAAGGCCATCGCCGCCTCGCCCCTCAACACCAAAATCGTCTGGAGCGGCCTCTTCGAGGCTCCCAGAACACACGCCGGCGTCTTTGTTCTCGACTCCGACAAGCCCGCCAACGTTGAAACCGCACTCGCAACCCTCGACCCCGGCCCCTGCACGATCGACGCCTGGTGGTCCACAACCTCGCTCACGAACCTGCCCGCCGACGCGAAGCATTAGGTTCAGAAACCCATCTATCGCACTCGTAACCGGCCCACGTTGTGGTATGCTGAAATGGCCCAATTCGTCCCCAAGCATCCCCAATATTGAGCGCCACATGCCGCTCATTCGCCACGCCACCTTGGTCTCTCGCCCTCCTGCACCGCCCGTCGCCCGTCGCCCGAGGGCAAGGGCACCAACCCCGATGAGCTCATCGGCGCCGCACACGCCGGCTGCTTCACCATGCAGCCTCGGCCCTCCTCGGTGCCGCCGGCTTCACCGCCCACCGCCTCAAGACCACCGCCAAAGCCCACCTCGAAAAAGACAGTCCCGGCTTCGCGATCCCCCTCATCGAGCTCGAAGGCTCCGTCCCAGGCCTCGACGCCGCCGCCCTCTGGATCCTCCCCAACCCCAGCAGCCTCAACGCCAACTACCAGCTCCGCGATTACGTGCGTCTCTTCCGGGTGCTGCGAGAGTCGGTGGGCCTGGGCGCGTGAAACGTCACGCCGCAATCAACGCAGCACCGCCTCTTCAGCCCGCTTCAGCGGGCTTGCTCGCTCATAGGCCACGCCTTCAGGCGTGGTGACTCGCACGCCACGACACATTTTCCACCATTCATATTCCCCAGCCCGTTTCAACGGGTTTCGGCGTTGGGCCGCCTTCCGTCTGTCATCATGGCCTTTCATACCTCATGATCGCCCGCAGACGACGCGGCATCTTGCCTGTGCGCCGAAGAGAAAACGCGGTCCCCCATGGAGTCCATAAGTAGTTGCCGCAGCTGATGTCGTGCAGAAAGAACGCCACACGACATCGCTGACCCTTCGGGAACTCGGGCCACCGCAGGTCAAGGGTCGCGGTGCCTTCGGAATTCAACCATTTCTCGTCATAGGGTGCCTGCTCGTTTCCATCGCGGAATTCCGGCGGGCTTGGAGAATACCTGTCCAGCTTGAAATCCTCAGTCAACGTGTCGACCCACATCTCGACACAGACCATCCTACTCAGACATCGAATCGCCTCAAGCCATCTCCAGATTCCTTCGTACGAGCCCGCCGTCCCCGATTC
>JAYVUC010000173.1:0-14406 GCA_043788295.1 Phycisphaerales bacterium | reverse complement strand
CCCCATGCGCGACAGGACATCGAGCATGAACTTGGTCCCCATGATGCCCGTTGAGAGATGGCCCTTACGTCCGATCTGGATCTTCTCGATGAGGGCGTCCATCGCGGCGATCCTCTGGGCATCGGGTACCAGCCCTGTGTAGAGCGCGAAGGCGAGGCTTGCCTGTGTGTTGCTGGTGGTCGGGGCAATCGGGAACGAGTGCTGGTACGCCGCCCGGCTTGCCGTCGCCAGCGACTCGAACATCGCGGCATCGGCATCGCGATGCAGAACGCGGGCCATTGCACCCAGCATCTCGGCGCTTTGCACATACAGCGGCGTCACCATCTGAGGCGGCGGTGCCTCTTCCAATCCCTCGTGGTCGCTCAGCCCCTGATCGATGAGGCCGCTGGGATTATCCTGGGCGACTCGAAGCAGCCAGCGTCTGGCCGCGTCGTAGTGCTCGACCATCAATCGCTCGTCGCCATACTCACGGCGAAGCTGTGAGAGAAGCAGCGGCTGGGCCATCGCCCATCCGACGCCGCAGTACTGGATACCGACGAAGGGGGCGGTATCCGTGAAGAGACCGTCCGGGCGTGCGGCGTCGGTGAAGTCGCGGACAGTCTTGGCGTAGAACCAGGACATGTCGAAGTTGAGCATGAGCGCCTCGCTCGTGGCGACGATGTCGCCGCCGTAACCGAAGCGTTCCCGGTGGGGACAATCGGACTGCACGCTGAAAATATTGGCAAGGAAAGTATGGCGACACATCTCCTGGATGCGATTGAAGAGCTCGTTTGAACAGGCGAATGAACCGCTGTCCGCGACATCGGAATGGAGGCGCAGGCCGGTGACGGTGAGGCGTGCGGTTGGACTCGCTCCGTCCGCACCGATGGTGGGAAGTCCGGTGACTTCGACATATCGATAGCCGTGGAACGTGAATCGCGGGGTGTAGATCTCCCAGGCGGTTCCCCCGCGCGTGATGTATGTGTCGGTCTGCCACGCGATGGGCGGCGCACCCGCGCCGCCGACGCTCTCCTCCTCTCCGCTCGCATTCTTCGTGCGCCCTTTGATCTGACCGGCGACGCTTGTCATCGCGTTGAGTGTTCCGTCTGCGTTGAGGAGCTCGCCGTAGCGGATGACGATGGTGGTGCCAGGCGCGGGCAGGGGCTTGCGGAACTCAAAGGCGGCCCAGCCGGTGAAGTTCTGCCCCATGTCGTATATGAACACGCCGGGCTGGGGTTCAGTGACGCGCAACGCCCGGATCCGCTCCTTGACGCGGATCGGCGGCTGCGACTGGGCCAGCAGCGGGCCCACCGGCTCTGGAGCGATCGCGGGCTTTCGCCACGCCGAGTCGTCAAAGCCCGCCTTGTCCCACCCATGCTGTTCGCGCCGCGCGTCGTAGACCTCGCCCAGGTAGACGTTGTTGAAGCGGATCGGTCCATCGGCGGCTTTCCACGAGAGGTCGGAGACGATCGCCTGTCGGGTGCCGTCGGTGTATTCCAGGCTGAGGCGGGCGATGAATCTCGGGCGGCCGATGGCGAGGCTCTCGCGGAGGTTCAAGCGTCCCCACATCTTCATCGGTAGCGGGTTGTACCAGCCGTTACCGACCATGACTCCCAGACAGTTGTCGCCGTTCCGCAACTGGTCGGTCACGTCGTAGGTGCTGTAGAGCACACGATGGTCGTAGGCGGTCCAGCCAGGGTCGAGCACGTGGTCGCCCACTCGGCGTCCGTTCAGAGTCGCTTCGTAATAACCCAGGCCGGTGATGTGAAGGCGTGCCCGCTTGAGCGGCTTGGAGAGAACGAACTCCTTGCGAAAGAGCGGCGCGGGAGAAGCTGGGTTCTCGCGGTCAAACGCAGCAGAGCCCAGCGGGTTGGCCTTGCCGTCGTTGATCCACTCGGCCGCCCAGTCGCTCTCACGCTGCAGCGCGACCTCCCACATCGCTGGCTCGCTCCACCCCTGCGACTGGCCCTCTCGATCCCACACCTGCACCTTCCAGTGGCAGGGCATTTCGGAGGCAAGCGGGCGCCCCGCGTATGGAATGTTGAGCGTCTGGGTGCCTCCGACCTTTCCGCTGTCCCAGAGATCACCGTTGTTCTTGGCGAGCATCGCGGGCGAGCTTGCGACCAGCACGCGGTAAGCCGACTGATGCTGCCCTCGCTGTGCTGAGGTGAGAACCCAGCTCAGTCTTGGCACCAGAGAATCAACGGCAAGCGGATTGGGCCGGCCTTCGCACGACAGGCGGCCGACGCTCAGGCCTTGCGTGCGACCCTCGTCGCCCATGAGATGCTGGTCACGATTCGAGGCTGCACAGCCAAGTATGTGCGCGACGAGCAGAGTCAAGAGGAACGCAAGGCATCGTCGTGGAAGGTGGTGGTGCATTGGACCTCGTGTTATTGATCCTACGGCCGGTGCGCCGACGTTGTGGAATGTGCCGCCCGGACATGGCGTGTTGCAATCACCCTTTCCATGCAATCGCGTGTAGGGTGACAGTCGCCCAAAGGGACCGCTCTCAGTCCAGGTCAATCCCTGAGCGAGTAGGGACGCTCTTCAGCCAAACCCCACGCGGCGAACGTGCCGTGTGAGGATTGGTGCTATTTGCGATCGCGTACCATCGCGTTCACATCAGAGAGCACTTCCGGATGCCAGCTTTCAGTGGTCAGGTAACCTTCAGGTGTTCATGCCTTCTCGTTGGCCTGCATGCCCTTGTGATACGTCGTGGAGACGAACACCGGGATATTGAGTGCGCCCAGATGGCGCCCGACCAGCGGGTACACCTTCTCCCAGGCCATGGCTCTCACGCCCGTGCAGAGCTGCGGCAGCGCAAGGCTCTTGATCTTCTCGGCCTCAAGCCACCCGTGCAGTTCCTTAGAGCATGGTTCAGATTGTTCTCGTGGGCCGGCCCCGGCTTGGCACCGTGGTCGTACGCGCCCTCCTGCGTGAGCAGGGCGACTATCTGAACAGGGCCGTGAGCACCCACGCCGCCCCACGCCCAGGTTGTGCCCGGCTTGGGGTGCGTCGATTGGCAGTAGTGCCGGAAGTCCTTGTACATCCCGGGCTACTTCTCGCGGAGGGAGAGTGCCAGCCCGCTGTGGAACAGGTCGTTGGGCGCGACGCCGTGCGCGATCACCTGTGCCGAGGAGAGGAGAATGTCGCCGGAAACATCGTGAATCATCGGATCCCTTCTGGTTGTAGTGCTCGAACCTTGTTGGTGGACATGGCACAACAATCACCCGAAGGTGATGAGCGGCTTGACCATCCCATCCGCCTTCGTCTGCATCATCGTGAACGCCTTCTTTATGTCAGCGAACTTGAAGCGGTGCGTCGTCATGGCGAGCGGGTCCACCCGGCCCGCACGAATCAGCCCCATGAGCCGACCCATGCGCTCAGAACCGCCCGGGCACAGCGCGGTGCGGATCGTCTTGTCGCTCATCCCCACGCCCCAGGCCTCTCGCGGAATCGGGACCGAGTCGCCGTCTCCGTGGTAACCAATGTTCGAGATCGTCCCGCCCGGGCGCGTCGCCTTCACGCACGCTGCAAACGTCACCGGCGAGCCGTACGCCTCGATCGCCGTGTCGACTCCCTTGCCGCCCGTGAGACGCATGATCTCGTCGACCGCATCCACCTTGGAATAATCCACGACAACGTCGCACCCATAGTGCTTCGCCAGCGCGATCCGGTTGGGCATGCTCTCGACACCGATCACAAGCCCGGCCCCGCGTAGCCTTGCCCCGACGGTGGCCATCAGGCCCACCGGCCCTTGCGCGAAGATCGCCACGCTCCCGCCGATGGGGATATTCCCGTGCTCCGCCCCAACAAAGCCAGTCGAAAGCATGTCGCAGCAGTACGCCGCCTGCTCATCGCTGAGCCCGTCGGGAATCGGCGCAAGGTTCGCGATCGCGTTGTTCACATGGAAATACTCGGCCATGCTCCCGTCCTTGACGTTGGCGAACTTCCACCCGCCCAGCATGCCCCCGCACTGCGACGGATATCCGCGCTGGCAGTTCCCGCACGCGTAACAAGGTGTGATCGCGTTCACCGCCACACGCTGCCCGATCTTGAACAGCCCCGACGCCGCCGCTACCTCACCAAGCTCGTGGATCACTCCCACCGCCTCGTGCCCGAGTGTCAGATCCTTTCGCGGCCCGATTGCGCCGGCGACCGTGTGAGTGTCCGATGTGCAGATAAGCGCCGCTGTGGTCCGCAGGATCGCGTCGTTGGGTCCAGCCCGCGGGACGGGCTTCTCGATGATCCCCACCTCGCCGATACCGTGCATCACAAACGCCTTCATCATGCCCGCCATGTGCCGTTCCTTCCGACCGCCCGTACCCCTGGAGGGCGTGCGGTCACGGATCTCGATCTTTCAACGCCAGTACCTGGCACGCCCATGTTGTCCCCGCGCCAAATCCAACCACGACAACAAGTTGCCCCGAGCGCAGCAGAGCGCGTTCTCTCGCCCGGCCCAGTGCCACTGGTATCGACGCCGACGCCATGTTGCCCGTCTCGGCGATATCGATCACCACCCGATCATCGCGCACTCCGAGCTGCTTGCCCACCGCCTCGATGATCCTCGCGTTCGCCTGGTGTGGGATCACCAGATCGAAGTCGGCGACCCGTACCCCAACTGCATCGGCGGCCTGCTTGATGCAATCGCTCATCTGCCGCACCGCGACCTTGAAAACCTCGCGCCCGCGAAGCTCCAGCGTGTGCCGCGAGCCCGCCACCGACGCCGCGCTCGCCGGCTCGCGGCTTCCGCCCGCTTTGATCTGGATCAGGTCCGCCGCCGTCCCATCCGCCCCTATCGCCGAATACAGCACATCGACGAACCCGCGCTCCGCGACCACCACCGCCCCCGCCCCGTCGCCAAAGAGGATGCACGTCTGCCGGTCCTTGTAGTTCGTAATTCGCGTCAGGCAATCAGCACCCACCACCAGCACCCGCTTGTGCATGCCCGACTTCACCGACGCCGCTGCCAATTGCAGCGCGTATCCAAATCCGGCGCACCCGGCCACCACATCCATCGCGGGCACACCCCCGCACCCCAGCTTGCTCTGCAAGTAGCAGGCGGTCGCTGGCACCGGCTGGTCGGGCGTCGCCGTCGCCACGAGAATCAGATCCAGCTCCGTTGCGCTCAATTTCGCGTCAGCAAGAGCTGCGGCCCCGGCCCGAAACGCCAGGTCGCTCGTCGCCATATCGACCGCGACCCGGTGCCGCGAGTGAATGCCAGTCCGCTCCACAATCCACTCATCGCTGGTATCAACCGCGCTCGCGAGCTGTTGGTTGGTGAGAATCTGTTCGGGGAGATAGTGCCCAAGGCCCGCGATCGAGCACAACGCCCGCGATCGGCCATCACGCGATTCTGAAGGTCCAGCGGCCAAGGGCTTGGCGATCAGCGGCGACATGGTCAACCTCACTTTGCTGAGTCTGGACTTCCGTCCGAGAATGCAGGGCTGCGATCATGCCCTATCTCATTACGGACCTGATTGTCTGTAGTTCAGACTCAAAAGTCTATGCGAGCTTCCCTTCGGTCTTCAGTATTCTGGCAGCCTGATAATGGGAAATCGCCAGAATAGGTGGGTAGGACGGAACGCACCCCACCCAGTGAGGCTCGATCAGCAACGCTTGCGGCCCGCTCAATCACTCGCCGTAGACACTCAGCTCAAACAACGAGTATCCGAACTGTGTTGCTCTCGTGAGGCCGTTCACTCGAACGTAGCGAGCTGCTGCATCGAGCGTCAGAATCTCGTCGCCACCGTGCCCGGCCTGCTGTGTGTGAACAGTCCGCCAGGCTTTTGCGTCGTCGCTCACGCCGATGGTGTAGTGCTTCGCATACGCGGCTTCCCAGATCAGCCTCACGACCTTGATCTTTCGAGTCGAACCCAGATCGACATGGATCCATTGAGGGTCGGAGAACTCACTCGCCCAGCGCGACGCGGGATTGCCGTCGGTCGCCGCCTTGGCCGGGAACTCTGTGCCTTGCGTGCTCGACACGGTCACGGGCTTGCCCAGCGACAAGAGCTTCGGGGCGTTGGGGTCGATCTCGAAGATGGCCCGCACATTGCGATTCTCGCTCATCAAGACCTTGGCAGTGGCCTGGGTTGCCGGCTGATCGCCCGCGTCCTCCCAACGCACAAACCTCCATCCAAACTCGGGCGAGGCGGTCAGGCTCACGCTCTCACCGGTCTTGAAGACATACGCCGCGGGAGTGGCTTTGACCGTGCCGTGCGATGCGTTGATGGACAGGTACTTTCGTGCGGCCTCGACAGGCTCGTAGACGCGAACGTAATCGACGAGCATTTTCTGCGGAAAGACGGTCGACTTGTCGGGGAAACCGGGCCAGTCGCCGCCCACCGCGACGTTGAAGATCACGTACATCGGATCTTGCGGGACTTCCTTCGGCGCGGTGTATCGCTTGACGCCATCGACCATGAAGTCGATGTGATCGGGGAACCAGTCGCACGAGAACGTGCGGAAATCGGCCGAAAAATCGGGCCCCACGAACGGGCTGCCACCGTGCTGATTGCCCGGAAACACACCCCAGTGGGTCGTCATGTACACCGTGTTTGGCTCGTGCCCCAGGAGTTCCATGATGTCGATCTCGGGGGGCCAGCGTCCGTCGGCCGGCAGGAGCCAGAACGCGGGCCAGATCCCCTTGGTCTTTGGGAGCTTCATCCGCGCCTCGAATCGGCCGAAGGCCCGCGCGTATTTCGTGTGTGTGTCGATCTGCGCGGATGTGTAGGGACGACCCCCGCTGGCCTTCTCCTCCGAGAGCAGCACCAGATTGCCTCCCTCCACCGTCGCGTTCGCTGGCGCGTAGTACTGGCGTTCCTGGTTCTTGAGTGGCGCGAGATCCTCGACGCGCCACTTGCCCGCGTCGAGTGATTTGCCGTCAAACTCGTCGGACCAGACGAGTTTCCACTCGACCTTGGGCGCGTCGGCAGCCTTAGGTGCGGTGGTGGTCTGGGCGAACGCGGAGATCAATAGTCCGGTCAAAGCCGTCAGAATCATCGCAACTCCTCAGCATCCCTGCTCGAATGCCGTCACAAAGTCGTCGTAATCAAAGAAATCGACTGCGGTGTCGTTGTTGAAATCCGCAGAGGTTCCGGGCGGACATGCCCCGCCCTCAAAGCACGTCACAAAGTCGTCGTAGTCGAAGAAATCGACGGAGAAGTCCTGGTTGAAGTCGGCCGGACATGTCGCAACGGGCACAAGCTCGACATCGTCGATGATCGCGGAGCCCGCTGCCATTGCGGGTTGAAAGAAGAGCAGGACGACGCGAGCCGTTGCCGTGCCCGCCGGCGCGACTCCCTGCACCTCGCGCTCGACATACACGTCGCGGGGAGTTGAGGCATTGATCGCCGGCGTGCTCACGTACGAGATCAGGTTTCCGCCCGCGTCGCGCCATTCGAGATTGATCGCGGTGGTGTTCGCACCGGCAATCGCGTCGGCCGACCTGGTGAGCCACCAGGAGCTCGCCTTCCAGCGCGAGCCGGGCGTCGCGGGCACGCCCTGATAGATGCCGCTGTTGTTGAACGAGCCTGAGAAGTTGCCGAACAGCTTGGCGGTGCGGTTTCCCGTTCGCGGCACGTTGCTGTCGTTGTACGTCTGGCCGAACTTGGTCCACCCATAGAGAGGCGAGCCCACGCCCGGCCCCGGATCCTCGAAGCTCTCGTTCACCAGCACGCGTTTGTACACCCGCACCCAATCGACCTGGAGCGTCTGGGGGAAGACAGTCGAAGCGTCGGGATAGCCGGGCCAGATTCCTCCGACGGCCGTGTTGATGATCAACGACATCGAGTTTCTGGGAACACTGGTGCGGTGTGTCGACTTGATCGACCCGTCGATTGTGAAGTCAAGCCGATCGGGCCACCACTCTACACAAAAGGTGTGGAAGTCGGCGGAGAAATCGGGCCCGATGAATGATGAGCCGTACGAGTGGACGTCGGACGAGGTGCCCCAATGATTGGTGAAGTAGACCTTGTTGGGGTTGTCGCCCAGCAGCTCCATGATGTCGATCTCGGGTGGCCACATCCCGTCGGGAAGGAGCCACAGGGCGGGCCAGATTCCCTTGCCCTTGGGAAGTTTGGCACGGAACTCGAACTTGCCGAAGAGCTGGTTGAATCGCCCGCCTGTTTCGATTCGGCCCGAGGTGTAGGGTTTGCCGCCGAAGCTCTGGCGGAGCGACGTGATCGTGCAAAGCCCGCCTCCGACCGCGACGTTCTGCGGGCGGTAAAACTCCGACTCGTTGTTGTAGGGCCAGGCGACGTTCTGAGCGAACCACTTGGATCCGTCCAGTGCCGACCCCGAAAACTCGTCAGACCATGTGGGCAGCCACCCGGCCGGATCGACCTGCGCCTGGGCGGCGAGCCCCGCACCCATCGACACGAGCAACGTACTGAGGTTGGTGAGTTTCATCGAGAAAGCTCCTTTGCGGGCCGGGGCGGCCTGATCACGACACCCGCGGGAAATAGTGTTCCGCCGTTTGACTTCACAACATCACGATACCAGAGTGCGGAATCTTTCAAAGTCCTTTTTTGCGTGGCGAAGTCAACGTGGATAAGCCCGAACCGCTCGCGGTACCCCTCAGCCCACTCGAAGTTATCAAGGATGGACCAGTGAAAGTATCCGCGGACATCAACGCCCTCGTCGATGGCGGCGGCAAGGCTCAGGAGATACCGCCGCGTGAAGTCGATGCGCTGGGGGTCATGCACCGCGCCATCAGCCGAAACCCAGTCGAGATTCGCCATCCCGTTCTCAGTGATCACGACAGGCAGGTGGTACCGCTCGGCCAGAAACCGCGCGCCCCATCCAAGGCTCTCGGGCGCGACATTCCAGCGGAACGAGGTCATCGGGTTGCCCGCCGGGAAGCCCACGCTCACGGGCTCGCCGCTCGGACCTGCTCTCACCGGCTCGCCGCTGTAGATGTTGACGCCGTAGAAGTCCAGTGGCTGGCCGATCAACTCCATGTCGTCGGCGTCAATCTTGGGCACGTCGGCCCCGAAAACCCGCAGCCCGTCGTCGGGGTAATGTCCAAGGCAGACCGGGTCGGCCCACCAGGTGTTGTTCCAAGTGTCATTGCGCTTGATCGTGAATGTTGCCTGTCGGGCTGCGTCCACGTCCTCCTTGCTCCCCGTCGCTGGATAGCTCACCGACCCCACAGGTGCCCACCCGATCTGAGCCGGCTTCTTCGCCCGCTCGCGCAGCACCCGCACCGCTCGCCCATGCGACAAGAGCACATGGTGCCCCGCCAGCAGCCACTCCGCCTGCGTCAGCTTGACCCCCGGCGCGTGGGTGCCGTCGCGGTGCCCGAGCCCGATGAACACCTGTGGCTCGTTGATGGTCATCCACCGAGTCACACGATCCGAGAGTGCATCAACGACGACCTTCGTGTAATCCGCGAACCATTTCACGCTGTCGGGGTTGAGCCAGCCACCCTGTTGGTAGAGCGTCTCGGGAAAGTCCCAGTGAAAGAGAGTCACCCAGGGCTCGATCCCCGCTGCCAGCAGCTTGTCCACGAGTTTGTCGTAGAACGCGAGCCCCTTGGCGTTCACCGCTCCGGTGCCGCCTGGCATCACGCGCGTCCACGAGATCGAGAGGCGATAGGACGCCAGCCCCAGGCGCGACATCAGCGCGATGTCCTCATCGCTGCGGTGGTAGTGGTCGCACGCAACCTCGCCTGTGTGCCCTCTGAATACTGCGCCGGGCTTGGCCGCAAACGTGTCCCACACCGATGCTCCCCGCCCATCGGTGGCCGCGGCACCCTCGATCTGGTACGCGCTGGACGCCGATCCCCACACAAATCCTTCTGGAAACATCGAATCTCACTCCTCTCGGGGTCGCAACCGGCCCCGGGCTTTCGTCAAGCTAGAACTCAACCCTTCACTGCTCCGCTCGTCATCCCCGACACGAAGTCACGCTGCAGCGGCAGGAACAAAAGGAACACCGGCACGATCGAGATCAGGGTGCCCGCCATCTGAAGTCCGTAGTTCTGGTAGTACGTCCCGCGGAGCTGAGCAACGGCAACCGAGAGCGGGAACTTGTCCGCGTCCTGCAGCACCACCTGCGGCGAGATGAAGTTATTCCACACGCCAAGGAACGTGATCATCAAAAACGTGCCCACCATGGGGCGAAGCAGCGGCAGCGCGATCGTGAAAAACGTCCGCCCCTCGCCGCACCCATCTATTCGGGCCGCCTCGATCAGCTCGTTTGGGACAGAGACCATCGACGCCTGCCTGAACAGAAAGACGCCGAACGCCGGCCCAAGAGCAGGCAGAATGAGCCCGTAGAACGTGTCCAGAAGGCCGACCTTGTGCAGCACCTGATATCCAGGAGCGAGCAGCAACGGCCCCGGCACCAGCATCGCGGCGAGCACAAGTGCGGTGCAGACCTTGCGGCCCCGAAAGTCGTACTTCGCCAGCGCGTACCCGCCCATCGCCGACACGAGAGTCGCCCCGATCGCCGTCACGCTCGACAGGAATGCCGAGTTGATCAAAGGCCTGAGAAAGTTCTCACGCCCCGCGAGCGAGCGATAGTGTTCGAGCGTGAGTTGTCCAGGGGCGATGTTTCCGAACTTGTCCCGCGGGAGGAACACCGAACCCATGAAATCATCGTTGTTCTTGAAGCTGGCCAGCGCCATCCAGGCGAGAGGCAGCAGCGTGAGCCCCGCCGCGACAAGCAGGAGCCCGTACACCATCGTGAGCCTGAGCCGGGCCGATCGGTTCATGCGGATGCCTCCGCCTCGCCGCGTGCGAGGAGTCTCTCGGCCGCTGCGACCGCGATGAGAACAATTCCCACCACCCAACCGACCGCGCTGGCGTAGCCCAGGTCGCCGAAATCAAACCCGTGAGAATAGAGGTAGGTGATGAGTGTCTTGCCGCCGTCGTGAGGCTTGCCGGCGACATCGAGCATGAGATATGGCAGCTCGAACAGCTGCAAGGATCCGAGAACCGAGAGGAGGACGACAAAGCTTGCGACAGGCCGGATCGCCGGCACAATGACGTGAATGAATCGATCGACTGGGCCTGCGCCGTCGACCGTTGCCGCCTCGACCAGCTCACGCCGCACGTTCTGCAGGGCGGCCGAGAAGTAGACCATGTTGAACCCGACGTACATCCAGAGCGAGGCGATGATGAGAGCCCAAAGGATGTACGTCGAGAGCCATGGGGTGTCGAGCGAGACGCCAAACGCCCCGTGCAGGAGCTGATTCAGGAGCCCCGTCCGCTTCTCGAAAATGATCCCAAAGAGCATGGCTGCGAACGCCACTCCCACAAGCGAGGGCGAGAAGAGAACAAGCCGCAGGATGCCCTTGCCGCGAAGTGCGGGCATTTCCAGCAGCATGGCAAGCCCCAGGGCGATAGGCAGCTGAATGAAAACCGACCCCAGCGTGTAGAGCACCGTGTTTTTGAGCGAGAGCCAGAAGATCGGGTCCGCAAAGATCGACCGGTAGTTGTCGGTGCCCACAAACTTTGAAAAACCCGGACCAAAGCTCTGGTGCAGGGAGAGCCAGAACGACCAGACGAGTGGCCACGCTGTGAAAATCACAAACACCGCCAGAAACGGCGCAAGCAGTGCCCACGGCGCAATGCGTTTGGCCCTGAGCGTCATCATCGTGACACCTCCGGCCTCAGGAACTCGTTGCGGTCGAGCATCACACCGACCTGCGACGCCGCCGACCTGAGATGGACCATCGCCAGCCGTTCAAGCTCGGCCTGCGACAAAGAACCGGCTCGCCTCGCGTCGTCGCAGAGGTCGGTGAGCGCCTTCTGCACGCGTGCGAGTGCCTCGGTGTTGTAGGGTGAAGACGATCGCGTCGGAATCCGTCCTGCAAGGTCGATATACATTCGCCCAACGGGTTGCCCCGAGAAATAGGCGTTGGGCTCGTCGTACACGCTGTCCTTCCAATACTCCCGCACAGGCGACACGATCCCGCCTTCCCGCCACAGCTCGATCGCAAGGTCGTGCGAGAAGTACAGGTGCTTGGCGATGGGCCACAGGCGGTCAAAGTCGCCCGGAGCCTTGAGGGCTGTGCGTGGAATACCGAGCATCGTCCCGCCCCAGACGCTCGTGCGGCGGCCTCCACGTTCCCACGCGGGCAGCGGCATGAGCTTCATCTTGCCTGCCAGCGGCGAGATTTCATTCTTCCAGATGTTGCCCATCCAATCGGGAAAGAAGCTGCTGAGCACGTAGCCGTCGGCCTTGAGCTTGTTCCCAGACGCCGCAAAGTTGGGCGCATCGGCCGCGATCCGGTTGGGTCCCACGCACCACCGCGCCACCCTCGCCAGCACCTTTGCGTTCACAGTCGAGTCGATCACCACTCGCCCCGCAGCGTCAAAGAACCCGCCCCCCGCCTGCAGCACGAGCAGCTCGAGGTGATCGCCGTTGTTGTCAGCCATGTTGATGAGAAACCTGGGCGACTTCCCCGTCTCTTCACGTTGGATGAGTGGGCCCAGGACGCGCTCGAAGTCATCCCACGTCTCGATCGTCGATACATCGATTCCCGCCGCCTCCACGATGTCCGCCCGGTATCCCAGCATGACGGCATGCACATCGTGCGGCAGCCCGAACGTGTGCCCGCGGCTCGTCCACGGGCTGAAACTCGGGCCGTTGACCTTCTCGAACAATCCCTCGGCCTTCAGTCGCTCGGTCAGATCCACAAACCCAACCGACTCAAGCGGCCCAAGGAATGCCCACACCGCCACCTTCCGCTCGACCTCCATGAGGTCGCACGAATCGGTCCCGTTGAGAAACGTTCCCAGCATCCGCCTCTGCAGCGATGGCGTCGACAAGAGTCGCAGCTCAACCTTGCTCCGCTCCTGTGTTGTCTGTGCGTTCCATCGGTCGAAGATCGGGCCGTACATCGCCGCGTGCTGGTTGGCCGACGTCCACATCACGACATCGCCGCTTTGGCGGGTGGGAGCGGCGACGATGGCTGCCGATGAGAGGAGCGCGACGAGCACGATGAGCCAGGCTCCAAAGGAAAGCAAGCCCGTGTCGCGGCCTTCCCGTCGTTTACGCACTTGTGCCGCGCTCGCCATCCGATTCCTGCTCCGAAGTGTTCCTAAAAATCCGGGGCCGGGCAATGAGGCCCGGCCCCGGCAATCGCACTCGGCGTGCTTACCCGCGCGTCGCGTTTCACGCAAGGGTCGTCCACGCCGTCAAAGTCAGCAAGGGGTCTCGAACGCGACCACGAAGTCGTCGTAGTCGAAGAAGTCGATGGCGGTGTCGGCGTTGAAGTCGGCGGAGGTGCCGGGCGGGCAGGCTGCGCCCTCGAAGCACGTTACGAAGTCGTCGTAGTCAAAGAAGTCGACCGCGCCGTCGCCGTTGAAGTCGGCGGGGCAGAGCTGCGTGAGAGCCATGTCGTCCCACCACGTCGCGCCGCCGGCGTTGCCGTGCTGGACCTGGAGGATGAGACAGCGCACCTTGACGGTGTCGGTCGGGGCAGTCGCCACGCCCGAGACGAAATAGCGGTAGGTGTTATCGCCGGGAGTGGGGACGCTGCTGGACCCGATCGTGCCGATGAGGTTATTGCCAAACGTGTCGTAGAACTCGACGCTCACGAACACATCGTTTCCGACGCGCAGGGAGTCGCTCGTGTATGACCTCGCCCAGCCGCTAGCTTGCCACTTGGCGCCCTCGGTGGTCGCGACGTCCTGATACCAGCCGCTATAGGCCGGGTCGCCGTTGAATCCGCCGAAGAGCTTGGCCGACTCAAGACCCGTGCGGGCGTTGAGCCCGCTGGTGCGCCCGCCGTTGCCGAAGTTGCTCCAGGCCTGGAACGGGCTGCCGTTGCAACCAGACGGGGCCTGCTCGAACGAGGAGTTCGTCGCCGCGTTCGCGTTGCCCACGCGGTTCACGGTGATGTCGTCCCACCAGGCTGCGCCGCCCTGATAGTTTCCCTGCTCGACGACAGCCTGAACGCGGACGAATGCCGTGCCCGCCGGGGCGATCACGCCGCTCACCGTCTTCTGGATCGTCGTGAAATTGGTCGGATGATCGAGCTTGGTGGAGATGTGGCTCTGCGGATCTTCGATGGGATTCTTGCTCGCGTCGAGGAATTGCACCTCAAGGAACGTGCGTGACCCGGTCTGAGTTCCTTCGTTCCACGTGTGCAATGCGTCCCAATCCGGGTTGAGCACCCAGCCGCTGGCTTCCCAGGTCTGTCCGGGTGCCGCAGCAACGTCCTGATACGCGCCCGAGTAGCCCAAGGGGCTCGAGAACGGCCCGAACATCTTGAGGGCCAGTGCGCCTGAGTGCGTGTAGTAGTTGATGCTCGACACGTTGCCACCGAACGTCCCCCAGTTCGCCGCCGGTCCGCAGGCCGTCTCAAACCCGGGATTGACCAGAACGTTGGTCTGGGCGTGTACCTCGCCCGCTTCACAGAGTGCGACCGACGCAACGAGTATCCGACACAGATTGCCACTCATCTTCAAA
>JAYVUC010000172.1:0-4518 GCA_043788295.1 Phycisphaerales bacterium | reverse complement strand
ATGTCTTGGGCTGGCGCAGCGTAGTTTGTGCTCGAATGACGTGTGGCTCAAGGATCCCCAAGCCGATCGAGTGGGCAAGCAGCTCGCGGCCGCTTCGGCGGCGATGGAGCAGATGGCGGGATTGGTGCACGCGGCATTGCAGGGGCCGAACCTTGCGATCGGGTCGCCACTGATCTCGGGCGCAAGGCCTGTGACGCTTTCGGCGGCGATCGACCACGCCGTCGAGGTGATGATGCCCGCAGCGACGGACCTTGGCGTGACGCTCAGCACGACGATCACCGATACAGCCGGAGAGCTGCCGGTTGGGCCTTTGTATCTGGTGATTCTCAACGGCGTGCGCAACGCGGTGGAGTCGCTGGGTCGTATTGGGCCTGTGAGCGAGAACCTGTGCGTGGGCGGAGCAATCCACGTGCAGGCGCGTGTGGAAGAGTTCGACTTGAAAACCGCGACGGTGCGGAAGATGATTGCGGTGGAGATCACCGACGATGGGCAGGGGCCGCCCACGGGCACCGACATCGCGCGGGTCTTCGAGCACGGATTCAGCCGAAAGCCCAAGGGCTCGGGAATGGGTCTTGCGATCGCCAAATCCGTTGTGGAGCGTCTGGGCGGGACCATCTCGCTCCTGCGCCGCAGAGAGCCGCGTGACGCCAACCGTCCCGGTGCGATCCTGCGTATCTGCGTGCCGGCCCCGTCGGTGGAATGATTGAGCGAGAACACGATGACGCAGGGCGATCAGAAACTCCGTGTGCTGGTGGTTGACGACGATCCGGTGGTCGCGTCGAGCCTCGCCGAGTTCCTGCGCGAGGAGAAGCTCGACCCGACGACCGCCCATTCAGCAGCCGAAGCACTCGCGGTGCTCGCCGACGCGGAAGCCGAGCGCGCGGATCAGCCCGCGAGGCCGTTCGCGCTCGCTGTCTGCGATGTGGCACTGCCCGGCATGGGCGGGATCGAGCTCCTGCGAGCGATTGTCAAGCAACACCCCGGTGTAGCGGTCGTCATGCTGACCGGGTACGGCACTGTTGAATCGGCGGTCGAGTCGCTCCGGCACGGCGCGATCGACTTTCTTTCCAAGCCCGCGGCCGACCGTGAGCTTCGCGTCAGCCTCGGGCGAGCTATCCGCCATCACGCCATTATCTCGGAGAATCTGAGCCTTCGGCGGAGGCTGGACGATCGATACAGTCTCTCGACCATCGCTGGCACCGACGGGCGAATGATGAAGATTTTCGACCTGGTGCGGGCGGTCGCACCGAGCCGCACCACAGTCCTGATGTGCGGCGAGAGCGGGACGGGCAAGAGTCTGATCGCCCACGCGATCCACAATCTCTCGCCGCGGCGTGACAAGGCGTTCGTCGAGCTCTCGTGTGGCAGCATCCCCGAGACGCTCCTCGAAAGCGAGCTTTTCGGACATGTAAAGGGTGCGTTCACTGGTGCGCACACCGATAAGCCGGGTCGATTTCTCGCGGCGAACGGCGGGACGATCTTCCTCGACGAGATCAACTCGGCGAGCCCGGCCATGCAGCTCAAACTGCTGCGCGTGCTCCAGGAACGCAAGTTCGAGCCCGTAGGAAGCAACGCAACCGTTGAAGTCGATGTGCGCGTCGTGCTGGCGAGCAATCAGCCCCTGGAACGCCTCGTGGCCGATGGGCAGTTTCGTCAGGACCTGTACTACCGCATCAACGTGGTGCAGATTGTGCTGCCACCACTGCGTGATCGCCCAGGCGACGTGCCGCTGCTTGCATCGCGGTTCCTTGCGCGGTACGCGATGGAGCTTGGCAAGCAGATCGTTGGGTTCAGCGACGAGGCGATGGCGCTCCTGACACGGTACTCGTACACGGGCAACGTGCGCGAGCTGCAGAACATCGTCGAGCGGGCGGCGGTGCTCTGCCATGGGCAGACAATCCAGGCAGGCGATCTGCCGTCGAATGTCGTGGATGCCGAAGCGGGGCACGCGGGTGCATGTGCATCCGAAGGTGCCGACGACTCGCTCCCCTGGAAGCCCATGCTCCTCGAAGAGGCGATGAAAGACCCCGAACGCCGAATTCTGCTGCGGGCCCTGAAGGCCAACGCGTGGAACCGCCAGAAGACCGCCGAACAGCTCGGCATCAACCGCACGACGCTCTACAAGAAGCTCAAGGTGCTGGGCATCGAGCCCGGCGATGAGCGGCTGGCGGGTTAGGCGTCGTCTCGAACTCGGTGAAAGTCCGACGGACCAAATCCCAACTACTCAATGGCCGCGCGGGCGGTCAGGAGGCTCTGTGACCACCCTTTCCAACTGGCTTCAAACCCTCGCCGTCACGATCGCGTCGGCCTTCGAGCGCGGATGACTGTATTGATCCTCGGCGTCAGTCCTCCGCCCCGCTTGCCCCGAAATCGACGGTGTGCGGCGGCACCCGGGCCGCCTTCTCCGACAGCACGCGATCAATTTCCGCGAAGCTCACGGGCTTGCAATCCCAGCAATCGACGCCGACATCCAGGGCGAGTGCGCTGGGCATGTGCTCATCTCGCCAGGCTTCAAGATTGCCGTGTGAGTGCCCGTAAAGGTGATAGACGCCCCGATGGCTGTGGTGCCACACGACATGGCCGTAATGGCTCAGGAAGACGCGCCGCGTGCGGGCGCGAAACTGGGCGTCGGCGAGCAGTTGCCGCCCGCCTTTGGTCTCGAAAAGCTCGGCGTGCGTCAGTGCACCGCCGGATGAAACAGAGCCGCGAGCGTCAGCGAGCGATCGGTCCTCCTCTTGATCGGAACCCTTCGCTCGCTGACGCTCGCGGCTCTGCAAGCCCGCCTCGACATAGAGCATGACCGCATCATGCGTCTGCGTGAACAGCTCCGCCGCCTTGTGCCGATTGTCGTGGTTGCCCCAGATGAGCCGCACGTCCTTCACGCGGATCGCATCGCGATACCGCCGATAGTCGCTCGCTTTCTCCCCTTTGGGCTTGGCGAAGTCGCCGACAATCCAGAGCGTGTCGCTCTTGCCCACCATCGCGTTGATCCGCTCGATGAGCCCCTCGTCCATCTGGTCCACCGACTGTTTCGAGGGCTTCCACGCGTTGAAGGCCTCGACCGCAGGGTGGGACGCTCGCCCGTCCAGCTCGCCCGTGGGCCGCTGGATCGGGGCGTCGCCCGGCTTGAGCCGTGGGATTGCCTTTCCCTTGGTCGCAGCCTTGGCGGCGGCCTCGATCTCAAGAAATGCGGCCAAGTCGCCGGGTGTCATGAACTCCACGCGGCGGCTGAACTTGAGGATGTTGGCGTGGCCCAGGTGCAGGTCGGCCGTGAAGAAGTCCATGCCGCGAGGATATCCGCTCGCGGGAGATTCGTGGTATGCTTCGCAAACACACGAGGTGCCACATGCCCAACCCTGCGAACGTCGAACTCTCCCGCCGAACCGTCCTCCACACCGGCATCGCCGCCATGGCCGCCGCGGGGATCGCTCCCTTCGTGCGTGCCGCCCCACGCTGGGATCCGAAAAACCCGGTCATCGGCACCGGCGAGCACCAGTACGAGTGCTTCCACGACTGGGCCGTCCTCCCCGGCACGCACGCCTTCGGCAACACCCACGGCATCGCGTTCGACTCCGAGGGCAACTGCCACATCAAGCACACCGTCAACGCCAGCAGCTCATCCGGCGACGCGATGTGCGTCTTCGACCCGTCGGGCAAGTTCGTCCGGTCGTGGGGTGCGGAATATCGCGGCGGTGCTCACGGCCTCACGCTCTCCAAAGAGAAGGACGGCGAGTTCCTCTGGCTCGCCGATTGCAACCGCGGCGTCGTGCAGAAGACCACGCTCGACGGCAAGGTCGTCATCGACCTCGCCTGGCCCGAGGCCTCGGGACTCTATAGCGCCAAGGGCGAGTACAAGCCCACCAACATCGCCGTCGTCCCCAGCGGGCCACGCGCCGGCACGTTCTACGTCGCCGACGGCTACGGCAAGAGCTGGATCCACGAGTACAACGCCAAGGGCGAGTACCAACGCTCCTTCGGCGGCCCAGGCAAGGAACGCGGACAGGTGTCATGCCCTCACGGCATCGGGATCGACATGAGGGGCGCCACGGACAAAGTGGAGCCGCAGATCGTTGTGGCCGACCGTTCCAACCGTCGCCTCCAGTATTTCACACTTGGGGGGCGACATGTGAACTTCGTCACGGCGGAACTCCGCTCGCCCTGCCACTTCGATTTCCGCGGCGACCTCATCCTCATCCCCGACCTCGAGGCCCGCGTCACCCTCTTCAACAGGAAAAACGAGATGGTCGCCCAGCTCGGCGACGGCACCAACTACGGCCTCCGCGACAAGGCGCGCGACCAGTTCATCCCCGGCAAGTTCATCGCCCCGCACTCCGCCGCCTTCGACAAGGATGGGAACATCTATGTTGTCGAGTGGGTTGAGGTGGGACGGGTGACGAAGCTGCGGAAGGTGTGAGGCCTGCCTAGGTTGTGTCCCACGGATAGCGTGTTCGGCGCGTGTGCGGTTGCGCCCTGCCTGAAGATCGGGGATGATCTGCGTCGGCAAGGAGGCCGACGATG
>JAYVUC010000171.1:0-10062 GCA_043788295.1 Phycisphaerales bacterium | reverse complement strand
CATCGTCGGCCTCCTTGCCGACGCAGATCATCCCCGATCTTCAGGCAGGGCGCAACCGCACACGCGCCGAACACGCTATCCGTGGGACACAACCTAGGGGAGCATCGTATCCGCTCGCGACATCCGTGCCCGGATGCAGCCTTCCTGCACCAACCCAACTCCTCCGCCCCTACTGGGGCGGGTCCGTGAATCGTCACGCCTTCCACGGGTTCCGCTCGGGCGGGCTCCGCCACGCCGCGTCCACCCGTGGCTACACCCCGTTGCCCCCCTGGGGTGATGACGCAGCCTCTCACACCCTATCCACCGCCACATCCAACTCCACCGTCGTCGCCGCCAGGCATTCCGTCTCGCTGCACGCCTGGTACGTCACACCCAAGAGCGGCCTTCCCTCCCACTCGCCCGCCGCCTCCACCGCCACCTGTATCTCAAACGTCCCGCGATACACACGCATCGGCTCCACTCCCTTCCCCGCGTCCGCCCCCGCCCCCACATACTCCTCCCCCTCCGGATACCCCGCGTACACCCGCACGCCCGTGCCCCCCAGCGACCCGATCCGCAGCGGCAACAGTTTGCCCTCCCACGCCGCACCCGGATGCGCCGCCACCACGTGATATCCCTCCGCCACGCGGAACACAAGCGTCAACTCCGCCGGCTGATCGGGCCCGACGCTGATCCGCTCCACACTTCCATACACCTCCACCACATGCTCGCCGCGAACCGCTCGCTTCTCCGGCTCAGCCTCATCGCTCAGCGTCACCACACCCGCCGCGATCGCCCGCTCCCGCAGCCCCGCCGTCGTCAACACCCGCAAGAGCGCCCGCACCGAGTTCGTCGTCCCGATCGGCGACGCTCCGACCTCCCCGCTCGTCTGGCGTAAAAGCCTCATCGCCTCGTCCGCGTACGCCTCATTCCCCGTCCGCTCCGCGAGCGTCAGCAGGTTGTGCAACTGCACCGACCCCGCCGATGGCAGCGCACCATCGTGCGTCGAGCGTGGCCTCACAAACAAGTCCGCCTGATGATCCCGCGTGTCGAAATACGCTCCCGATCGCTCATCCGCGAACAGCTCCTTCGCCGTCGACGCCAATGCCTCCGCCGCCCCGTTCAACTTTGCAGTCGCGGCACCACCCGCCGCCGCAAGCTCCAACAGCCCCCACGACACGAACGCGTAATCCTCCAGAAACCCGCGTGTGTGCGCTTTCCCTTCACGCGAACTCCGAAGCAGCTCTCCCGACGCCGACATCATCTCACCCGTGACAAACCGCGCCGCTCGAAGCCCAGCTTCAAGAAACCGCGCCTCGCCAGTGAGTGCATACCCCGCCGCCATTGCCCCCATCGCAAGCCCGTTCCACGCCGCGATCACCTTGTCATCGCACATCGGCTGCGTTCGCTTGTTCCGCTCCCGCAACAGCGCCTCATTCGCCCCCGCGAGCGCAGCCGCGAGTTGTTCGGAACTCACTCCAAGCCGCTCCGCAAGCCGATCCGGCCGATCATCAAGCCGCACCACATTCTTCGCCTCTTCTTTCGGGTGGTGGGGGTCTTGGAAATGAGCACCGCGATCAAGCCCATACGCCCGCATCACAAGCTGCCCCGTCTCCCCCGGCAATATCGCCCGCACCTCATCCGCCGTCCACAGATAGTTCAACCCTTCGCGGTGGTCAACCTCCGCATCCAGCGCCGACGCAAACCCGCCCCCCGCCAGCGTCATCTCTCGCAGCATGAAATCAAGAGTCCGCGTCACGATCTGTCGGTAGTACGCATCCTCATACGCCCGCGCCGCCTTCGCGTAAATCATCGCCAGCAGCGCACTGTCATACAACATCTTCTCAAAGTGCGGCACCGTCCAGTGCCCATCCACGCTGTACCGATGAAACCCGCCGCCAACCTGATCAAACACGCCCCCGATCGCCATCTTGTCCAGCGACAGTCGCAGTGCAAGGTCCACCGCCTCCCGCGTCTCCGCCCCTACATGCTCCCTCGCGTCCAACAGCAAATCCAGGAACACCGTCTGCGGAAACTTCGGCGCACGTCCAAAGCCACCGTGCTGCCTGTCAAACATCTTGAGCAGCATCCCCACGCCGTCCGCCACCGCCTTCACCGAAAGCACCCGCCCCTCAGGCCCCGCTCGCAGCCTCTCCGCTACCGATGCCGCCATCTCCACCGCCTGCTGCATCACCTCACCCCGATGTTCCGCCCACGCCGTCGAAATACTTTCCACAACCTGCGGCACTCCCGGCATCCCGCCCCGCTCCTGTGGCGGAAAGTACGTCCCGCACCAGAACGGCCTCAACTCCCCCGGCTCCAGAAAGCACGTCATGGGCCACCCGCCCTGCCCGCGCATCGCCAACGTCGCCTGCATGTACAAGTCGTCCACGTCGGGCCGTTCCTCGCGGTCCACCTTGATGCACACGAACCGCTCCGACAAGAGCCGCCCGATCGCCTCGTTCTCGAAGCTCTCCCGCTCCATCACATGGCACCAATAACACGTCGAGTACCCAATCGACAGAAAGATCGGCACGTCTCGCCGCCTCGCTTCCTCAAACGCATCCTCGCCCCAAGGCCACCATTCCACCGGATTGTGCGCGTGCTGCAACAGGTACGGGCTCGTCGAGTTTGCAAGGCGATTGGCCATGCCCCAATGGTTGCACTCCGGCCGCCCCCAGGCTGGCACAGCCCTTGCGTTTCCCTGTGGCACGGGCATCCTGCCCATGCCCTTCTTGGCCGATAGAACGATTCACCCCGGGGATCCCCCACGCATGTCCAGCAATCTCGACCAAATTCTCAAGATCGACGTTCCCATCGTCGTCCGCGTCGGCGAGCGAAAGATGCCTCTGTTCGAGGTTCTCCGCCTTGTCCCCGGGTCGATGATCGAGCTCCCAAAGCACGCCGAGGACGAGCTCGACCTGCTCGTCAACAACCGCGAAATAGGCGTCGGAACCGCTGTAAAGGTCGGCGAAAACTTCGGTTTGCGAATTTCCTACATCGGCGACATCCGCCAACGTCTCGCCGCCGTAGGCCCGGCCCAGCCCGCCGCCGAATCTCCCGCCGAGACCGACATGCTCGCCGGTGCCCTCCTTGCCGATCAGATGTAATCGCCAGTGGACCTGCCGCAGGCTCGTGCAGCGACGCGCAACATCCGATATTCTCCAACAGTTCCTCGCGCAGACTCTGCGCCTGTTCCTGCCCTGACGCTCGATGGACTACCGACCGATGCCACGCGATATTCCCGTCGGAAACGGCGACCTGCTCATCTCCTTCGACCACCTCTACCGGGTGCGAGACATCTACTACCCGCACGTCGGGTGGTACAACCACACCGAAGGGGCCATCCAGCGTTTCGGCATCTGGGCCGACGGCAAGATGGCGTGGATCGAGGAACCATCGTGGCGCCGGCTGCTCAAATACAAGCCCGACACCCTCGTCACCGAGGTTCTGCTCATCAACGACGAGTTGGGTCTTGAGGTCCGCTGCGAGGATGCCGTCGATTTCCACGAGCCGGTCTACTTCCGCGTCGTCTCTGTCCGCGACACCACCGGCAAGACCCGTGACGTCCGCGTCTTCTTCCACTGGGATCTTTCCATCCGCGGCGTCGCTGTCGGCGACACCGCCAACTACGACCCGACCACCGCCAGCCTCGTCCTCTACAAGGATGACATCTACTTCCTTTTCAATGCCTGCGATCAGTACAAGGCTGGCATCGACCACTGGGCGATCGGTACCAAGCGGCTCAACAACGCCGAGGGCACCTGGCGCGACGCCGAGGACGGCCTGCTGGGCCGCAACGCCATCAGCCAGGGTTCCGTCGACGCCACCGTCGGCGTGCATCTCGAAGTCCCACCCAACGGCGAGGCGTCCTTCCACTCGTGGCTCGCCGTCGGGCGCAGCTACCAGGAGGTCAAGGGTCGCAACTCGCGCATCCTCGCCAAGGGTGCGCCGAGAATGATGAGCCGCACCGAGTCGTACTGGAAGCTCTGGGCGAAAAAAGAGCCCATCGACACCTCGCTCCTCCCCGACGCCGTCCGCGACCTCTTCTACCGCAGCCAGCTCATCATCCGCACACAGATCGACAACGGCGGCGCGATCATCGCCGCCAACGACAGCGACATCCAGCAGTTCGCAGGCGACCACTACAGCTACTGCTGGCCCCGCGACGGCGCGCTCGTCGCCTACTCCCTCATCCTGCTCGGCCAGAGCGAGCTGCCCCGCAGCTTCTTCCGCTTCTGCGCCGAGGTCATCGAGGACGACGGCTACTTCCTCCACAAGTACACACCCAACGGGCAGCTCGCCAGCAGTTGGCACCCATGGATGATCGAAGGCCAGCGCATCCTCCCCATCCAGCAGGACGAGACCGCTCTGGTCGCGTGGGCACTGCGCCGCCACTTCGAGGCCTTCCGCGACGTTGAGTTCGTCAAGCCACTCTACAACTCGCTCATCGTCCGACCCGCCGAGTGGATGCTCAAATACCGCGACGCCAATGGGCTCCCGCACCAGTCATGGGATCTGTGGGAAGAGCGCCGCGGCATCCATACCTTCACTGTCGCCACCACCATCGGCGCTCTCAACGCCGCTGCCGATTTCGCACGCGACTTTGGCGAGCTCGACCGTGAGGCCGTCTTCCGCGAGGGTGCCGTCTCCATGCGCTCCGCAATGAAAAAGCACCTCTGGAACGGCGAGCAGGACCGCTTCGCCCGCATGGCCACACCCCTCCCCGGCGGCGGCTACCGCCTCGACATGACCGCCGACTCCGCCAACTACGCGATCTTCGCCTTCGGCGCATTGGAGCCCTCCGACCCCCGCGTCCGCAGCGAGATGGCCCACCTCCGCGAGCGCCTCAGCGTCCGCACCGCCGTGGGTGGCTGCGCCCGCTACGAACGCGATTATTATCACCAGATCGAGCGAGAGCGCACCGAGATCGTCCCCGGCAACCCATGGATCATCTGCACGCTCTGGCACGCGCAGTACCTCATCGCCGCCGCCACTACTCTCGATGAGTTGAAAGAGGCGATGGACCTCATCAACTGGGCGACCTTCCGCACCGCCCCCTCGGGCGTCCTCGCCGAGCAGTATCACCCATACACAGGCGACCCCATCAGCGTGAGCCCGCTCACCTGGAGCCACGCGACGTTCGTCATCGCCGTGATGGAATACCTCCGCAAGCACGAGGCACTGGTGAAGCAACTCTCAAACCGCCGCGTCTCGGCGGCCGCGCCGGAGGCGACGTCGGGGGTGTGAGACGGAGCCCAGTTGTATCGTGCGACCACGCCGACGATGAGGTTCTCCGAATCGTCGCGCTTTGTCGCTTGGCATCGGAAGATCAACGCGCGGAAGCCCCCGACAAACCATCACACCATCCACGGGTTGCGCGTCGGCCCGCTGTGCGGTCGCGCCACTCCGCCTGTGGCTACAGCCATGCGCCAAGCTGGGACGAAATGCGACGGCTTCTCAACCCTGGATCGCTCGCCGACTTCCCTCTGTCCCCTCCGTGACCCTGTGGTTGCCTTCCTAATTGCACCCGGCCTCAAAGGCCATCACATAGTCGTCGAAGTCGAAGAAGTCGATCGCGCCATCGCCGTTGAAGTCCGCGTTGGCGGTCCCGGCCTCAAAGGCCACCACAAAGTCGTCGTAATCGAAGAAGTCGATGGCCAGGTCGCCGTTCACGTCGATGCAGCCCGGTCCGCCGGGGAAGCTCGCCGCATTCCGCGGATTCGCGCACACCTGCCGCTCGTCGCCGTCGAGCCAGCCGTCCTCGTCGCGGTCGATGCCAAGCCGCGTCTGGGCCCCGACCTTCACCGCGGTGATCGTGAGTTCCGACCCCGCAGCCGCCGAGGCGAGCAGTGCGGCGTGCGTGATCGTCACACCCGCGTGGTCAGTCTTCCACACGTTCGCGCCGTTGTACGCGAAGCCGTGCTCGGCCCCGCCCGACCGCTGCTTGGCGATCAGCCCGATCTTCCCAGCATTGGCCAGCGAGATCATCGTGTTGATCGTCACCGTCTGCGGCGAGGTCGGCGAGGTCGCCAGCGTCAACTGCTGGCCAACCGTCGCGTGCGTGTCCTTGCTTGTCACACCCGGCGGCTCCAGAATGCTGCCCACAGAGCCCGCCGGCAATTCAGACCCCGGTACCGACAGCACAAACGCCACTAGATCGGCGATTTCCTGATCGTTTGCAACCGTGAAAACCGGTTCGGCCACGAACCGTTCCAGTGAATCGACCGAGCCGTCGTGCAGGAACCCGAACCCGACCGTGTTGCGGAGCTGCGTCGTGTTGAAGCCGCCCTTCCTGCCCGCGGTCCTGAACTGCGGCACCTTGATCGCCTTGTTGGTTGAGCCGTCGGTCGAGACCATCGACAAATGGTGCTCGCCCTTGGAACCAGTTGCCAGAAGCTGATACGTGTTGCCAACGAGCGTGTAGTCGGTGCCCGCGCCCGTCGGCAGCGTGTGACACGTCACACACGAGAACGCGTTGTTGTCAAGGCGACGAATCGCCGAGCGATAGAGCGTGAGCCCGCGCTGGGCGCTCCCGTTGGGCAATGCGGTGCCCGCGCCGCCGAACCGGCCCGTCTTGTAGTGCCCCGTCAGCACCATGTTGGTCGAGAGTGAGTTGTCGAAGTTGCGGAGCGGATTGGGCGGGAACGTGATCGTCGCCACAAAGTCCTCAAACTCCTGCATCTCCGCCACCGTGAGCGTCGTGTCGTCGCCCTGAAGCCCCTGGAACGCCGGCCCGAATGCCTCGAGCCCCTTGCGGTCGCCCCGCCAATGGAACGGCTCCTTGCCCACGATGTCCTGGAAGGTCTGCGTGGTCATCGGGCCCTTCATCGGATGGAACGGCAGATACGGTGTCTGCGTCGTGTTGGGCTCAAGGCCCACCAGCCCCTGACCCAGGTTGTTCCCCGTGAGCGGGTCGATCGTGCCCGCTGGGTCGCCAAGATCCCATGCCAGGCGGTCCATGCGGCCATCGACATGGCAGCTCGCGCACGCGATCTGGCCAAGCCCGCTGTTCTTGTGCGTGTCGTACAGATGCTTTCGGCCCGTCTTGATCGCTGGCGGTGTCGGGTCGAAGAATGTCTGCTCGCTGATCACGGTGCCACTTGCAAGGTCAATCACCGAGACCTTCGCCGCAAACTTGCTCATCACATACAGATGTCCGCGAGCCTCGTCGATCGCAAGCCCCGTGGGCCCCTCGGCCACGGTCGTCCGCGACATGATGTTGCCACTCGCCGGGTCCACCTTCACGATGTTGTTCGACCCCATGCCCGCGACATACGCCGCCGTCCCCGCCGCGTTGAACACGAGTGCCCGCGGGTCGCCCACGCTCTTGTCCCGCTCGGTCTGCACGACCGACGACGTCAGATAGTTCAGGTGCGGATTGAGATCGCGGATCGACGACGCCGTCATCGTCGCGGGGTTCACCGTCGCCATGTTCACGCGGATGAACTTGCCCTTCACGTTGGGCTCGAAGCGCACGACGTTGGTCGCGTCGGTCCCCACGAGTGAGACATCGCCCGTCGCGGGGTTCACGCCCAGCGACATGCAGATATTCATCAGATTGCCCGCATATGTGAGCGCGAGCGACGAGGTGTTGATCGCCGCGATGTCGTGATCGATCAGATCCCACCCCACAAGCCGGCCCGACTTGCTCGCGTTCGCCCCCGTCACCATGCTCGTCCAGTTGCCGTTGTTGTCGTCGAGCCACTGCCCATTGGCCTGCTTCTGCACGATCAGCCCCACCTTGGGCGCGGGGCTGTTGCCTGCTCCGATCGCTGGCGCGAAACCGCCGCCCAGATTCGGCGGGGGATTCTGTCCCAGATAAGGCCCGGCGGTGTCGCTCACGGCGTTGGGCGGAAACGCCACGGTGCCGTCCATCGACCCGCCGCCGCCCAGAATCGTCGTTCCGTTCCCCGACTCGAACATCGCCACAAAGACCTTGGTGCCGTCGCCGCTCACCGCCAGCGACCGTGGCCCGTTGCCCTCAATCGCCACGGTCGTCGGAGTCGCCGCCAGGTTCGCAAGGTCGAACACCTGCACGCTGTCGGTCCCGCCCGACGATACAAACGCACGCCCGTTGGCGAACACCACATCACGCGGCTCATCGGCCGTCTTGAGCGTGCTCGTCACGCGCCATGTCGTCACATCCACAATGCTGATGCTGTCGGAGATCACGTTGACCACCCACACTTCGGTCGCCGTCCGCGCCCGCACGCTCACCGGGTCGACGCCCACCGCGACATATCCCGAATGCACCGGCGAGCCGCTCGAAAGATCAAAAATCTCCAGGCTGCCGTCCGCCGTGTTCACCGCCGCCAGGCGCGCTCCGCCGGGCAGAAGCTCGATCGGATGGGTGTGGGGCGATTCCCAGTTCACAAACCCGGCCGCGTCGCGGTCGCCAATCGTCCCGCCGCCCGTATCGTCGAAGGTGTACTCCTGACGCTGCGACTCGCTCATCCCCACCAGCACCCCGGCCGACGCCGCCAGAACCGCGACAAACCCGATCTCTTTGCGGAACATCAGTCGATCCCTCCAATACAAACGGTGAAATCTATTTCCGGGGGCATCATACTTGAACCAGCCCCGAATGTCGCCACGAATCGATCAAGCTCCGCGAATCTCGCGCGACCTCCAGCCGCCCCAGCGTCTGCCTCATGCCGGGATCACTCCCGACGCAAAAAAATCGACGGGCTTGGACCGTGAGATCCAAACCCGCCGGTGGTGTAGAACAGGCTGTTTCGAAAGGGCTCCTCCGCCGCACGGACCAGCCCGACACAGAGCTTTTTTGCGAACCGCTTTCTCTTCCCGAAACGGTCCAACTGCCTCTGCACTGGGAATATGCCACGGATTTTCGATTTGACCACCCGAATCTGATAATAAAGTTGTGATATTCGGCAAAAACCTCCTTCCCACTCCAGTCCGCCTCCTCCCTATAGTCGTTTCCAGCCCTGCTTTCGATAAATAGCCCTATCAAACACCGTAAATGTCGCCCGCCGCCTACTCCCGCGGCCCACCCCTCACCGAGAACCCTCATGGCCGAATCCTGCTCTTCTCCGACCCAGTACGCCGTCATCGAGCCCACCACCGACACGCGCGTGATTCTCGGGCCTGACGCCCAAGCCCTCCTCTCCTACGAATCCAAAACCATCAGCAAGGCCCAGCTC
This sequence comes from Phycisphaerales bacterium, assembly GCA_043788295.1. Taxonomy (GTDB): domain Bacteria; phylum Planctomycetota; class Phycisphaerae; order Phycisphaerales; family UBA1924; genus UBA2396. The sequence continues at coordinate 919 of JAYVUC010000171.1, read as the reverse complement.
CACCTGCCGGGCCCCGACTACATCGATCGAGTCTTCTCCCAGACCGACCGCTCGCCCACGCTCCTGCGGAACTTCCAGACGATCCTGAACACAGGCCGCCTCGCCAACACCGGCTACCTCTCGATCCTCCCGGTCGATCAGGGCATCGAGCACTCGGCGGGGGCGTCCTTCGCCCCCAACCCCGCGTACTTCGACCCCGAGAACATTGTCAAGCTCGCCATCGACGGCGGGTGCAACGCCGTCGCCTCCACCATGGGAGTCCTGGCCGCCGTCTCCCGCAAGTACGCCCACAAGATCCCGTTCCTTGTCAAGTTCAACCACAACGAGATGCTGACATACCCCAACATCTTCAAGCAGTCGTACTTCGGCTCCGTCCGCCAGTGCTACGAGATGGGCGCCCTCGCCGTCGGTGCCACCATCTACTTCGGCAGCGACACAAGCCGCGAGGAGATCGCCTACGTCTCCGACATGTTCGAGGAAGCCCACCAGTACGGCATGGTCACCGTGCTCTGGTGCTACACCCGCAACAACGCCTTCAAGGTCAAGGGTGCCGACGGCAAGTCGACCGACTACCACGCCGCAGCCGATCTCACGGGTCAGGCCAATCACCTGGGCGTCACCATCAAGGCCGACATCATCAAGCAGAAGCTCCCGACCAACAACGGCGGGTACGCCGCCCTCAACGCCGGCGGCTCCGCGTACGGCAAGTGGGACAAACGCGTCTACACGCAGCTCAGCGGCTCCGACGAGGCCGGCACCGGCGGGCACCCCATCGACCTCTGCCGCTACCAGATCCTCAACAACTACATGGGACGCATCGGCCTCATCAACTCCGGCGGCGAATCCAAGGGTGCCGACGACCTTCGCGACGCCGTCCACACCGCCGTCATCAACAAGCGAGCCGGCGGCATGGGCCTGA
>JAYVUC010000170.1:0-6734 GCA_043788295.1 Phycisphaerales bacterium | reverse complement strand
GCTGGAAGTGAGCGAGAATGCGGTGAAGACCCGCCTGCACAGGGCGCGGCTGGCGATGCGCGAGCTGATCGATGAGCGGATGAAGAAGGAGGGAGGCCGATGATTATTGCGATCGGCAAGTACCTCTTTGCGAGGGTGTTTTCGGGCCGCAAGTCGCTCTCGTGCCGTGAGACGACCGAGTTCCTGATGGCGTATCTCGAGGGCGAGTTGGCCGAGCCTGTGCGGGTGGAGTTCGAGCTGCATCTTGGGGTGTGCCGCAGTTGCCGTGCTTTTCTTGACACCTATCGCTCGACGATTCTGCTGAGCAAGGAATCGATGTGCGGGGAATCTGCGCCCGAGATGCCGGCGGAGTTGACGGCGGCAATTCTAGAGGCGGTGCGGAAGGAATGGCCGGGCGGAAGTCATTAGCCCCGCAAGACACTGCTCTGGAGAGCAGTGCCACCAATGGCAATCACTTGCGACGGCGAATGGTGATGCGGCCGTTGCTCGATTTGACGGTCGATGGAGTTGTCGAGGTTCCGACTTGGATAGCGTTGTTGGCGGCGGGAGTGTCGAAGCCCTCGAAGGATATCTTGCCGTTGCTGGTGGAGGCCTTGATCGCACCGGAGAAAGCCTGGCCGACTTCGAGTGTGATGTTGCCGTTGGAGGTCTCGATCAGGGCGGGCCCGATTGATTCGCCAGCGAGTGTGACTCCGACGGAGCCGTTGGAGGCGCGGGCTTTGACCTCGCCGACATGGTTGAGGAGATCGACCGAGCCGTTGCTGGTTCTGACGTTTGCGACACCTGTTGTGTCGTTGGCTTTGATCGACCCGTTGGAGGTCTTGAGCGTGAGGCCTTTGGTGTCGGGGAGGGTGATGGTGAAGGAGCAGCCTTCGGAGCCCCGTGCGCCGCCAGGCCAGATGGCGTGGACGGAGAGGGCGCCGTCGGGCTTTCGGACCGATTCGATGACGACGGCGGCGAGCCGCTCGGCGGTAGAGGCGACAATGCGAGATTCGATCTGCACATCTGGGCGGGCGGAGATGATGATGGTAATGGAGCCGTTCTCGGATTCGACATCGAGGGCGGAGCCTGCGACATGAGCAACTGCGGCAGTTTTGGTGCCCTGAAACGTTGCAAAGCTGTTTAGGCAGCCGACGAGCGGAGCGACGAGGACGAAAGCGGCGGCGGAAGAGACACAAAGTCGCGTGATCATGGCAAATACTCCTGAAATTGAGTCATTGGGAGGGTATCCTTCGTAGTTTCAGTGCGTTAGGGCTTTCTTGATAGCTATTGAAAGGTTGCCGATGCCTCGTGCGACGCTCCAGAGCCGCAACGGTGCGATGTCACACCCGCCCCGGTGGCGGTACGACCATCGCGGACTGTCGTTTGGCGAAGGCATCGCCCGCTTTCGTGACCCGGCCTGGGTGAGCGAGCCGCTCGCGCCGTTTCCGGGCTTTGAGGAGCAGCCCACGCCGCAGGCCCCGTTGCCCAAGCCTTGGACGGTGAGGCCCGCGTTCGCGGATCACGCGCGCGAGCGGCACGTGCGGATCGAGATCGAGCCGGGCACGTCGCTATACGGGACGGGCGAGCAAGCTGGGCCCTTGATCCGCAATGGGACACGGAAGGTGTGTTGGAATACCGACGCGTTTGGATACCACGACGGCACTCGCTCGCTGTATCAGAGCCATCCGTGGGTGCTGGCGGTGAGGGGCGACGGGACAGCGTTTGGCGTGATCTGCGAGACGACGTGGCGGTGCGAGCTTGATCTGACATCATCGGACACCAAGGCCATCATCTTTCGCTGCGATGGGCCGTCGCCGGCGGTGACGGTGATCCAGGGCGGGTCGCCACAGGAGGTGGTTCAGCGGCTGAGTGTTGTGACGGGTCGGATGCCGATGCCCCCGCTCTGGGCACTTGGATATCAGCAGTGTCGATGGAGCTATGAGCCCGCGGATCGGGTGCGGGAGCTGGCACGGGAGTTTCGCAGGCGGCGGATGCCTTGCGATGTGATCTGGCTCGACATTGATTACATGGAGCGGTTTCGGTGCTTCACGTTTGATACGGACAAGTTTCCCGACCCGGCGGGGCTCAACAACGACCTGCACGCGATGGGGTTTCGCAGCGTGTGGATGATCGACCCGGGGCTGGCGGCCGACCCGGAATACATGGTGTACAAGGATGGGAAGGCGGCGGGGCGGTTTGTCAAAGCGACAAGCCACGAGCGGGTGTCGAGCACGATCCCCGACGAGATGGCGGCGAACTGGGGGCTTGCGAGCGTGGAAGTGCCGCGCGATGCGGGGGATGATTACTACGGGCGCGTGTGGCCCGGGGCGTGCGCGTTTCCGGATTTCACAGCGAGAGCGACGCGGCAGTGGTGGGCGGGGCTTTACAAAAGCTATGTGGCGACGGGGATCGACGGGGTGTGGAACGACATGAACGAGCCGGCGGTGTTCGATGGCCCGCGCAAGACGATGCCTTTGGACAACTGGCACGAGGCCGACGAGGAACTGGGCGGCCCGGCCTCGCACGCGAAGTACCACAATATTTACGGGATGGAGATGGTGCGTGCGACGCGCGAGGGGATCATGGCGGCGAAGCCGTATGTGAGGCCATTCGTGCTGACGCGTGCGAACTTTCTGGGCGGGCACCGGTATGCGGCGACGTGGACGGGCGACAATCAGGCGGAGTGGCGGCACCTGCGATGGTCGATTCCCATGGTGCTGAACCTGGGGCTCTCGGGGCAGCCTTTCTCGGGGCCTGATATCGGCGGATTTGGAAATCCGTCAACGCCCGAGATGTTCGCGGTGTGGATGGGCGTGGGGGCGCTCTTGCCGTTTGCGCGGGGACACAAGATCAAGGACTGGAACGGGAAGCCGATGCCGGACCATGAGCCTTGGAGCTTCGGGGCGGCGGTTGAGGAGACGTGTCGAAGGGCACTGGTGAGAAGGTACAGGCTGATGCCGTATCTGTACACGTTGTTTGATGAGGCGAGCCGGACGGGGCTGCCGGTGTGTCGTCCGGTGTTCTTCGCGGACCCGACGGACGCGAGGCTTCGGTCGGTGGACAACGCGTTTTTGCTGGGCGGCGACGTGCTGGTGGTGTGCGGGCTTGATACGGGCGGAGATCTTGATGCGTCGAAATGTCCGATGCCAAGGGGCGTGTGGCGCGAGTTTGAGATCGGTGACCGCCAGGTGGGAGCAGTGAGCGATGAGGGGCGTGATCCGCTGCTTCCAAGGCTTTATTTGCGTGCGGGAGCGGCGATTGCGCTGGGGCCCGCGATGCTGCACACTGGCGAGCGACCGATGGACCCCATCACGTTGCTCGCGGCGGCGGGCGAAGATGGTGTCGCTTGCGGGACGCTGTATGAGGACGCGGGCGACGGGTACGGGTATCAGCAGGGCGAATACCGGCGTGTGACGTTTGAGGTGCGCGGGAGCGAGACAACGCTGGTGCGTGATCGCGGGGGCGTTGAGGTCGTTTCGCTCGGGTGATTTCTTGGTGGCACCGGCCTCCCGGCCCGTGGTTCGTTGTGGCAGCGGAAGGCACTGCTCTGGAGAGCAGTGCCACCAAGTGAGCAGCGCCACCAAGGTCGATTGCACCGGAGGCATCCGGGGTCGATACAGTCAGTCGTGCAACAACGTCCGGGCCAAAGGCCCGCCAAGAACGCGTCAAGTAAGCCACCACTCCCAAGCCCAGCGACGGGCGAGCCGGTTGTGCCGCGGACGCCCGACACAGCGCGGGACGCGGTGTGCCTGCGGCTCTCTCAGCAGGCGGCCGTGTTTCCCGATCTTGCGCCCGAGGGCGTTGATGAGCGAGGGCTTTACGCCCGCGATGCGGCGTTTGCGCACGCGATCTATGACGCGGCGGTGCGGCGGTGGACCACACTGATGGCGATCATCCGCTCGCGGCTTGATAAGCCCACACAGCCATTGCCCGCGACCGCAGCGGCGGCGTTGCTGTCCGCGGCGGCTCAGGTGCTGCTGCTGGACAAGGTGCCGGCACACGCGGCGATCAATCACTCGGTGGAATGGGCGAAACGGGCAGCGTGGGGCTCGGGCACCAAGGGGGCAGGAGTGGGGGGGCTGGTCAACGCGATCTCGCGGCGAATCGCGGAGCTTGCGGCGGCGAGTGTGTATCAGCAGGATTACACGGGGGCGCACGACGAGATGCCGCTGGACTCGGGTGGGTGCCTGAAGCTGCCCGCGCCGGTGTTTCGCGGCGACCAGATGGAGCGGCTCGCGGCGGTCACAGGCATTCCACGGGGCATTCTGAACGAATGGTCGCGGCAGCATGGGATGGAGATCGCGAAAGAGCTTGCGCTGCATTGTCTGGTGAGGCCACCCACGGTGCTCTTGACCAAACACGCGTCGCCCGCGACGCTCGAATCATCGTCGCTCACGCGTCACGATTCGCCGGACCACCGTGTGTGGCGGGGCGAGCGGAATGTGCTCAGTGCGTTCCTGGGGACCGACAAGGGACTCTGGGTGCAGGATTCGGCGGCGGGCAGGGCGGTGGAGGCGGCGCGAGCGTCGGCGGTGAAGCGGGGGGCAATGCCCAAGGTGATCGTCGATCTCTGTGCGGGGCAGGGGACCAAGACGCGGCAGCTTGCGGCGGAGTTCCCCGAGTCGGAGATCATCGCGACGGATACGGATTCGCGGCGCGTGGACGTCTTGCGGACGGCGACGGCGCACTTGCCCAAGGTGAAGGTTGTGCGGTCGGAAGAGCTTGCGGCGGCGGTGGCGGCAAGTGGGGGAGCTGGGTTGGTGCTGGCGGATGTGCCATGCTCGAACAGCGGGACGCTGGCGAGGCGGTCGGAGGCGAAGTACAGGCTTGGGCCGCCGCAGCTCGCAAGGCTCACAGGGATTCAACGGGAGATCGTGCGATTTTCCAAGGGGCTGCTTGGGCCAGGCGGCGTGCTGCTGTACTCGACGTGCAGCATCGACCCGATGGAGAATCATGCGATTGCAACGTGGGCAGCGACGGAGCTTGGGCTGCGGACGCTCGATGAGGAATTGACGCTGCCGAAGGGTTTGCCCGGCGGCGAGGGATCGGCGTATGCGGATGGGTCGTACTGGGCTCTGCTGACGGTTTGAGGTGATGGCTTCCGGTGGCCTGGTTCTTCGATCCGGGCCTATGAATCGAAGCCCCGAGAGATCCGATTCGGAGATCCGGACCACCAAGAGACCCAGTTCGGAAAACTGGACCACCAAGGAAATCAGAACGTGCCGTCTTGAATGAGCGTTGCGATCGCGGCGATGTCGGGGCTTGGGGGGCGATCGTCGGTGAGTGGGGGGACAACGCTGCGTATCGCGGCGTAGGCACGCTCAACGCCCCTGCCAGATCGCAGGGGGCGGTGATATTCGAGTGCCTGGGCGGCGCAGAGCAGTTCGATCGCGACCACATTGCGTGCGAGGTCGAGGGCGCGGGCGACCTTTGCGGCGGAGCGAGGGCCGAAGCTGTTGTAGTCTTCCATGCCCGCGCTGGTGGAGATGTTGGCGACCGACGCGGGGTTTGCGAGCCCGATGATCTCGTTGCAGCACGCGGCGGCGGTGTACTGGGCGATCATGAGCCCGCTGCACACACCGGGGTGGGGTGAGAGGTAGGGGCGCAGGTGGGCCTCGGGGTCGGCGGCGGCGAGCAGCAGAAACGTGCGGCGCTCGCTGATGCCCGCGACGTGTGCGACGGCGATCGCCAGGGTGTCGAGCGGGATGGCGATGGGCATGCCGTGGAAATTACCGGCGGAAACCAGCTCGCCGTCGATCACCAGCGGATTGTCGGTGATGGCGCCGAGCTCGCACGCCAGCGCGGCCCGGACGAACTCGGCCGCGTCGCGGGCTGCACCCAGCACCTGGGGCATGCAGCGGAGTGAGTAGGGATCTTGCACGCGCGGGTCGTCGTCGCGGTGGCTGGGGATGATCGTGCTGCCTTTGAGAAGGCTGCGGATGTGGGCAGCGACGAGGGCGACGCCGGGGTGGTTGCGGGCGGCGGCGGCTCGCGGGTCGAGAAACGCGTCGGTGGCGCGGCAGGCGTCGATCGACATCGCGGCGGCGGCGAGGGCGGCGGTGAAGACGCGATCGAAATCGGCGATGGCGAGGGCGGCGCGGGCGGCCATCAGGTGCGTGCCGTTGATCAGGGCCAGGCCTTCTTTGGCTTCGAGTACGAGTGGGGCAATCTTGGCGGCAGCGAGGGCTTTGGCGGCCTTCACGGGCTTGTGGGCGGCGCCGATGAACATTTCGCCGTCGCCGATGAGCGTGAGGGCGATGTGGGCGAGCGGGGCGAGGTCGCCCGATGCGCCGACGGAGCCGACTTCGGGGACCACGGGCGTGAGGCCCGCGTTGAGCATCGCGACGATTGTGTGGACGACGACGGGGCGGACACCCGAGAGGCCGCGGCAGAGGGATGCGGCGAGGATGAGCATGGTGGCGCGGACGATCTCGGCGGCGAGGGGCTCGCCCACGCCCGCGGCGTGGGAGCGGACGAGGTTTCGCTGCAAGGCCTGGACCTGGGAGTCGTCGATGCGTGTGCGGGCGAGAGAGCCGAAGCCGGTGTTGAGGCCGTAGTGGGCGTCGCCGTCACGCAGAGCGGCATCGACGGCGCGGCGGGCCTTGGCCATCACGCGTGCGGCCCGCGGCGCGACGCGGGCGGGGGAGCCGCCGCGTGCGACGGCGAGGATACCGGCGACGGAGAGCGGGCGAGTGTCGAGGGAGATGGAGGGCTGAGGCATGGGGGTGTTTTGGTAGGGGGGGGGGGGGGGG
>JAYVUC010000169.1:0-4764 GCA_043788295.1 Phycisphaerales bacterium | reverse complement strand
ATAGTCGTGCCTCGGTCCCAACACGCTTTGCTGCCGTCCAATCACCGATGCTGGCCCCCAAATCAGGCGTGAGCAAGGCTTTGGGCGCAAGATTCGAGCCCTTTCAGCGGAACCAGAGTGAGGAGCCACTTGCACCCCCTGCATCGTCTCGGCCTGTCTGCCGAGGACACGGGGGGTGGGGTTCCTCGAACTCCGATCCGCCGAAAGGAACTCCGCCATGAAGACCTCACCCCGCTCGTTTCTCACCGCTGGAATGTTGTTCGCTCTGTGCTCCACCGCCGGGGCCGACTTCACCATCACGCCCCCGATGATGCACTCTGCGGGTCTACGCGGGAACGCCGGCAACTCCGTCTACCTCTACACATACACGGGGCCCGACGCCGTCGTCACCGGCGGCGAGTTCGCGGGGTCCATCTCGTCCATCATCCGCGGCACGACTATCGCCGAGGCTCGCTGGGGCATCCGAAACACCCGCTTCGCCGGGACCACCAGCGTCAGCTTCTCTCACAATCTCGGGTACTTTGAGAACTCCGTGCTCGTGCTTGGCAAGCTGGGCGGCGGGATGATCCTCAAATCCGGCGACGTACTCCGCCTCGAAACCTTCGAGAGCTTCGACGACGGCCCGGGCTCCGATGCTGTCTGGAACCATGTCTCGTGGACATTCGCGACCGCTATACCAAAAAGCCTCGGAACGTTCACCGCCGTCACCAGCCTCACCACGAGCGGCGGTGCCGCCCAGTTCGGGACCGATACCGAGATTGGTCTTTACGACGCCAACGGCGTTCTCCTGGCGTACAACGATGACTTCGGCTCAACCTCGGGCAGCGGGCTCACCGGGCTGAGCCTCGCGGACGGCGTCTATTACTTGTGCGTTATGCCCTGGGACGCCGCCGCCACCAACGGTGTTGTCCGCCCGGGTTTCGCCGGGATCGGCGACTACACCCTCTCGGTCAACGGAGTTGCAAAGGACACCGGCACGCTGGCGGCCTACTCCACCGTCTGGTACACCTTCACCGTCGGCGAGGCCCCACCCCCGTGCGCGGCCGACTTCAACGGCGACGGCTCCGTGGACTTCTTCGACTACGACGACTTTGTCGTCTGCTTCGAGGGCGGCACCTGCCCGTCCGGCGTTACGGCCGACTACAACGGCGACACGGCCGTGGACTTCTTCGACTACGACGACTTCGTCGTCGCTTTCGAGGCTGGGTGCTGAGGAGCGAGCGACAAGGCATATCTGCCGCAAGAACCACCAGTTCATGCCGCTCGCTAGGCGCTGTCTGACGAATGCCTTTGGTGGCACTGCTCTCCAGAGCAGTGCTATTCTCGAAGTCCTTTCGCACCGCGCTGGAGACCGGTGCCACCAAGAGACCGATCCGTCAGGCAGAACCTAGCGGGATGACTTGGCGTGCGTGCCGGGCTCGAACCACGAGTCCGCGAAGTCCGGGCACGCGACGCGGTTGAGGCGCAGGAGCGCGGGCGGCCTTGGATGTGCAGGCCCCCTGCCCGGACCGCCCCCCCCCACGCCCAAGGGGCCATCGGGCCCACCGCCAGGGCCAGGCGGGCCAAATGGATCCTGCCGCGGCGGCGGACGATCATCATCCGGCGGATCCCCTCCACCACCTCCACCACCTCGCGGATCACGTTGATCACGCGGCCCGTGCGGAAAGCCGTCGCGCGGCTCGGGCCGACGATCGGGGCGGCCGCCATTCCCCCCGCCACCAGGAGGGCCCGCAAACTCACGCTGCTCGCGGCTCCACCGCAGCTCGAGCACATCCACCACCTTCGATGCACAATCGATCCACACGTCGATCTCTTGCGGCGTGCGTCTGATCGCGCTGGGCTTCTTGGATGCATGAATGTGGTAGTGCGGGATGCCATCGAGCTGGCCCGAATCAACAACCTGTGCGATGTAGTCCGGGCCCAGTGTCCCGAGAATCTCGTCGGGTGATCCAAAGAGCGTGTCGTCGGCGAGCATCATCCACCTGGGCCAAGCCTCGCGCGGATGGTCGGTGTCGATCGTCTGATCCGGCCTGATCGCCCAGTCGATTCCTTTGCCGTCAACACCACCCGAGTGCCCGCCGATGATGGGCACGCCGTTGGGCCCCTGAAAGATGCGAAGGACAAAGCGGTCGTCGGTGCTCAGGTCGAGCGTGCCATCGGGGTCGGACGCGAGTGCGGCATCTTGCTCGGCCGCTCGCCGCACTTCGTAGCGCCTCCACGGCACCTCACGCGAGGAGGCGAGCGATGCCTGCACAAGCGCGGACGCGGAGGGGGTGGTGGTTGCGAAGAACACACTCAGTGAACCGGCGAGCACGAGCATCGCCGCGATCGAAAGCCCAACCCTTCGCCATCTCCTGAGCCTTACGAGATGCCTATGCGAGGCCGCAGCGTCTCTCGGCGTTTGAATTTCGGCGAGCACGTTCTGGACCCGTGTGTCCCGCCTTTCTTGTGTGTCGTGGCGCTGAAACTCGAGCAGGCCGTGGACGAACAATTCATTCGCGGCCGTGTCGGGCGATTCCGGAGCATTCAAGTGGATATCCAGCGGCTTTGAGCAAGTCATGTCGCCCCCTGGGTTGTTGCGACGGGCGCGAGACAATCGGCCACCGCCTGCCGTGCTCGCTGCACGCGCTTCTTGAGCGTCTCCTCCATCTGCCCGGTCATCTCCGCGATCTGCCGAAGCAGTAGCCCGCGCCCGTACGCAAGCTCGAGCGCTTCACGCATCGCCTCGGGCAACCGGCTCAGGCAGTCCGTCATCGCCGCAATCTGTTCGCCGAACGTGTCACCTGGTCGGCGTGAAAGGGCCGCGTACCGCCCCTCCAAGGCTTCGAGCACTGCTGGGTCGTTGGTGAGCGGCGCAGCCCTCCCCCGTCGTACCGCGGCGAACGCACAGTTCGCCGCGATACCGCGAAGCCACGGCGCAAATGGGCGGGACTGATCAAAGTCGTCAAGCCGCCTCCACGCGACCATCATCGCTTCCTGAAAGAGATCGTCGACGTCGGATGGGCTGCGAACAATACTGCGGAGAAACGCCGTGAGCATGTCCGCGTGCTCGCGCACGAGGATCTCGAAGAGTTTGTGCGCCTTCGGGTTGTGCGTGGGCAACGTGGGGCTCCCTTGATGATGATTGTCTCGTGGATCGGACGGGGGACACATGGTCTCGCAGAAATTGTTGCAATGGATGTCCCCCAACGTCGTTTGCAGGGCAATGTGACGAGACGGTCGCACCAAACAAAGCCCCCGAGCGATTCACAGGAGTCCCATGCGTGAGCCCAAAGCCTTTGGCCCGCCAGAACAAGCGTTCGTGTCTTGGAGCAGCTCGGATCGCCGAAACCGCGTTTGTGACGCTCGCCTCGGGCACGCTGATCTGGTCGGTGGCCCTCGCGGCCTTGCCGCCCGTCGTCGCCCCGCCCGAGAACCCCATCACTGAGCCCAAGCGGATCCTGGGCAAAATTCTGTTCTGGGATGAGCAAATGTCTACGGCAAACGTTGTCGCGTGTGCAACGTGCCATCAGCCGCAGCGGTCGGGGGCGGACCCTCGCCTCGCCCGCAACCCTGGCAACGACAATCAACTGAACACGCCCGACGACATTCTGGGTTCGGCGGGTGTGATCCACTCCGACGCGAACAACGACTACGAGTCCGTACCGGTCTTTGCGCTCAACCCGCAGATCACGGATCGCGCCGCAAACTCGGCGATCAACACGGCATTTTCCCCCGAACTCTTCTGGGATGGGCGCGCGCACGGACAGTTCATCGACCCGCAGACTGGCGCGGTCGCGATTGCGGCCGGCGGGGCGCTTGAGAGTCAGTCCGTCAACCCGCCGGTGAGCGATGTCGAGATGGCACACTCCGGAATGAACTGGGCGGAGATTACCGCCAAGCTCCAGCGCGTCAGGCCGCTCGATCTTGCGACCGGGCAACCGGCGGACGTTGTTGCGGCACTCGCGTCGGGCCCGAGCTATCCGGATCTCTTCCAGGCGGCGTTCGGCTCGCGCGAGATCACCGCCAAACGCATCGCGTTCGCCATCGCTACATATGAACGCACGCTCATCTCGAATCAGACTCCATTCGACCGCTTTCGCGCGGGAGTGTCCAACGCCTTCACGCCTCAACAGCAACGCGGATTCAACGGCTTCGTGGCTTCCAACTGCGCGCAGTGCCACAACCTCGCAGGCGATCTCCTGACCGACAACCAGTTCCGCAACATCGGGCTCCGCCCGCCCGCCGAAGACCTCGGGCGACAGGAAGTGACCGCCAACAACAACGACCGCGGCAAGTTCAAGGTGCCCGCGCTCCGCAACGTCGGACTCAAACGAACGTTCATGCACAACGGCCAGTTCCAATCGCTCACCAACGTGATCCAGTTCTACGCCCGCGCCCCAGGCGCAGCGCCCCAATTCCCCGACAACCGCGACCCCATCATGCAGACGGTGAACGTGCCGCCCCAGGTTGCGCCCGACATTCAGGACTTCTTGACCACCGGTCTCCTGGATCAGCGCGTCGCGAACCAGACATTCCCGTTCGATCGTCCGACACTCTTCACCGATCGCCCAGGCGATCAAGCGGTGCTGCTGGGCGGGGGAACCGCAGGGACCGGCGGAGTTGTGCCGCGCGTAATCGCTCAGGGACCGGCCATGATCGGCAATCTCGACTATCGACTGGGGCTCGCCGGTGCGCTCGCGAACACCACCGCCCGGCTGGGCATCGCCGCCTCGCCCCCGGTCAATGGCCGCATCACGCCCGATCGCTTCCTCGACCCCGTGA
>JAYVUC010000168.1:0-14634 GCA_043788295.1 Phycisphaerales bacterium | reverse complement strand
CGCTGAGATTCTGCGCAGCCCCGGTCTCACCGAGTACCTTCAGCGTGAATGTCGGGTCATGGTTGCGGGTCCGACAACGCTGGCGGCTCTACTGAACAGCCTCCAGATGGGTTTCCGAACCCTTGCTATTGAGAAGCGTTCAAGCGAGGTCTGGCACGTTCTGTCGGCGGTGAAAACCGAGTTTGGCAAGTTCGGGGCTGTGTTCGAGAAGGTCAAGAAAAAACTGGGAGAAGCCGCCAACACCATCGACGAGGCATCGGTTCGCACACGGGCGATGGAACGAAAGCTTCGCACTGTGGATGAGTTGCCCGCCCCCGACGCATCGAGTCTCTTGGGGTTGGTAGCATCAGCAGCCCCTCCTGATGACGACAACGAGGGGTCGGATGGCGATGATGGCCCGCTTTCTAACGAGCAAACTTGACCAGAATCGCCCGAATGATTGCATCCTTCTGTCTTCGATCATCGGGCGTCGTCGGTGCATTTAGCGATCCACTCTCCATCCCTCTTGAGGGCTGCTTCAGGATTGGCGCCGAACAACCCTTTGCCTCCGCTCAAACCTCTCGGCGATTCAAGCGGTTTGACTTTCCGGTCGATGCTGCATAAACCTTCAAATTATCTGAAGGTTCGTGCATGACGTACAGAAGCCAAAAAACCGCCCTTCGCTCTCTGACCGCTCTGGCGCTGACCCAGGGGGGCTATTTCACGGCCAAGCAGGCTGAGGAGGTAGGCTACGCCTTTCCCCACCTCGTCTATCACCTCAAGGCGGGGAACTTCGAGCGGGCGGGACATGGGCTGTATCGCATCCCAACCCTGCCGCTCTCTGAGCATGATGACCTTGTTCGCCTCTCGCTCTGGAGTCGAGGTCGGGACGATCAGCCGCAGGCGGTTGCCTCCCATCAAACCGCCCTTGGTCTCTACGACCTTGGTGAACTGATTCCTGGCGAACTCCATCTCACGGTTCCGCCGAGTTTCAGGAAGCGAGCGCCAAGAGGATGCCGTCTGCACAAGCGGATACTCGATGTTGTAAAGTCGAAAGAGATGTCGGGCTTCCGAGTCACCACGCCTGTTCAAACACTCCAAGACCTCGCTGCTGATCCCTCGATCTCGAAGGAGCAGTTTGACAAGGCGGTCGCCGCCGCTGTCGAGAGAGGGCTGCTCCGCCGATCCCAAGTGAAGCCGCTGCTGGCAAAGCGCAAGGAAGCTCAACGTCCGAAGACAAAGGCGGTGGCCCGCTGATGGCGAAGTCCTACTCCAACGCCGCCGCATTCCGCCAAGCGCTTGAAACTCGCCTGAGAGCGGTCGCCGAGCAACGTGGCGTTCAGATTCAAAGTCTTCGACTCAAAGTGTCTATCGAACGTCTGCTCGCTCGCCTCTTCAGCACTCCCAATCCGCCGTGGCTCCTCAAGGGCGGCTACTCAATGGAGCTTCGCTTCCGCCCAAAGGCGAGAACAACCCGAGACGTAGACCTCACGGTCGGAGATTCTGTTGCGCCCGGAAAACTGAAGCAGCGATTGGCGGAGATTCACGAAGCTCTTCAGACTGCCGCGGAGCAACCACTCGACGATTTCTTCGAGTTTCTGATCGAACCGGCTCGAAGCGAAATTCAGGCGGCTCCAGGAGGTGGTGGCGTGTTTGCCGTCATAGCCAAGATGGATGGCCGAGACTTCGCTCGGTTTCATCTTGACGTTGGCTTCGGAGATTCGGTCATCGGCGACGTGGAATCGCTCGAAGGCGACAATCTCCTCGACTTCGCTGGCATTCCGCCGGCTCGGGCGTCAGCCATTCCCAAGTCTCAGCAGTTCGCAGAGAAAATCCACGCCTACTCGTACACATGGAGCGACCGGGAGAACAAGAGGTCGAAAGACCTTGTTGATCTCGTCGTCCTGATTGAGCGGGGCAACCTCGACCCCAAGGCCGTGAAGGAGGCGATGGTGGAGACGTTTCGACGCAGAAACCGCCATCCGCTTCCCTCCACGCTTCTGCCTCCGCCCGCGTCATGGGAACACGAATTCCCTGCGATGGCCTTGGAGGCTGGTGCCTCGACTACTGGGCTGGCGACTGCCTTCGCAGTTCTGGACGGCTACTGGCGTCTTCACCATCTCGGTTCGCCGTGAACACACGGTCGGAAATGAACTCTTCGCACAGGGTTAGACTTTCCGGCGGGAAGAGCGGAAGCTGTTGCTCTTCGCCTCATCTGGGCGGATGCCATCAAGCTTCAGCCGCAGCCGCTTGGCAGCCTCCTCGGCCTCTTCAACGGTCTGAAAGTACCCACCGCAATGCGTCTTCCCCTTCCTGTAGACTCGCACATAGAGCTTCTTCTTGATGGCGTGAAAGCTCACGTTCAGTATGCGTAGATCGCTTCGCTTCGAGACTTTTTGCGAATGGGGCGGTTCGATGTCTCCCCAAGGAATGTCAGCGAATGCTGTGAAGAGGCACTCCTCGGGTTCGAGCGCCCAAGCGGGGCCGAGGAACGGAAGCTCGTCTCGAAATCGATCAAGACATGACCACATCCGCTGCCAGTTGCGGTTGGCGTAGTGCTTGTTCAGCCCAGGCTCCTGATGAGCCAGGTACATCTCGCTCTCTTCGAGTCCGCCGAGCCGCTTGATGGCGTTGGCTCCTGTTTTTCGCAGAAAACGAAACCCCAATGGCTCCGTCACCGACGCTCGCTTCAGCAGCGGAACCCAGTGCTGGTCGATGGAGTCTCGGCGATGCGTAGGCGTCACTTCGACGAGCGGTCCATCCGCAAGGGTTAGCAGCCAACGAAGGTCATCGTTTGGTTTGGCTCTGTGCTTTCGCAGAAGGGCGGCAGTCTCCGGCCAAAGTGTCCAACGAGCTTCAACGCCGGTCTTGCTGCGTCGCTTGTGGATGTACGGCGTGGGATCGTCGAGATAGACCTCGAACCGACGGAGGCTGGCGATCTCGCCGCTGGTGAAACCGCAGTTGAGGCCCAGCAGGAGGAACAGTCGCTCCTTTGATGTCGCTGCTCGATGAATTCGAGCGAGGTCTTGGGGCGAGAACACCTGCACCTCACCGCTGACGAACTCTCTGGCTTCCTGCTGCCGCTCCTTAGCCGTCATCAGCCTGTGTCTCTTGAGCCGAAAAATGCGATCAAAGCCCCGAGGTCGTTCCCACCGCAGGTGGTCATGATCAGCGGCCCAGGCGAACAGCGCCTTCATCTGCGAGATGGCGGACTTGGCAGTCGAGATCGAGACCGGCTCGCCTTTGGGCTGCCGCTGGTAGGGTCGGTCTTGGCAAGCGGGTCGGCTTGCGAAGTACATCACCGCTTGTGAGAGTTCTTCCTTGCCGATGGCTGAGAGCATGGCCGTTCGACCGAAGTGATCGCAGAGCCGCCTGAGCCGAGTCTGGGTGCAGCGGTAGTGATTCCAACTGACCTGCGAGGCGTTGGCTCGTCGATGAAGCTCGTCGAGGTAGATGTTCCCAAGGTCGAGTACTGTGAGGGAGTCGGCGGGAACGATTCGGATCGATGGAGATTTTGTCATGCCCAAGCATCCAACGACGCCTGATGGAACGAAAGCCGTGCAGGCAGAAAATGCCGCACTCGTTCTTGCCCTGCGAGACATCGCTCGTCGCCTTGACGCAATGGAGCGCAAGCTCGATGCCGTCCTTGCCTCGGGGGAGAGGTCACCCTTGAAGGCGGCGACGCCACGAAGCTCGAAGCAGCTACGGATTCCGCAACGGCTCTAGGCCGGAGGAAGACGATCTCCAACACCCAGGAACGGTGGAGTCCGGCTGGCGTAGGTGCAGCGATTCGACAGACCGTCCGCAGTTTCCTAAAGGCAACCAGTTTCCGGATCCCTCAACCGCTGGCATTTGGTGATCGAGGGGAGAAAACTCCCCGCTGCGAGGGCGTTGCAGGACATCTCGTTGTTCCGTGGCGATGTCTGCATCGAGCGTGCTTGAGGCTCGGCAAGGCTGGCGTTGCTGGCGTCTGGGCGGTTAGACTTTCCGCTGATGACTGCCAACCCCAAATGCTGACCGATGGCTCAGGCGAAGACTCGACGGTCCCTGGCATTGCCTCATGGGCGTTCAAGGTGCGGATTGCCCGGCTCCGGTTGGCATCAGCCCCGACGGCCCCCACCTCCGCCCGCCAACGGCCTTTGAGTCCGTCCGACGCTTCCCCTGTGCGACAATCTTCCCTCCCCCTTTTCCTCTCGGAGGGAGCGGGCATATCCTCTCGCCAATCGACGAACAGGGTAACGTACCTTTTTCGCCGAGAAATTTCGGGAAGCCCTAGAGCCGGTATTTTGGAGGACAGCAGACATTCACAAACGCCTTGTTTTACAGGGTTTATAGCTTTTCGGGGCGGTAGCTCAGTTGGTAGAGCGCGTCGTTCGCAATGACGAGGTCGGGAGTTCGACTCTCCTCCGCTCCATTTGGAAGAAACACCCTCGCATTTGCAGGGGTTTTCTTGGCTTTGAGTGGCGCTCAACGGCGAGCGACGCGTTTACGGGCCGACCTTCTCGCCGCCCTTGTCCACGTTGTCCCTGGTGTAGAGGCGTGTGCCCAGGACGATCTTGCGCTCAGGTTTCTTCCCGGCGAAGAGATCAAGCGCAACCTGCATCGCCTCCTTCGCTCCGTTGGGATACTCGAAGGTCGCATCCAAGATGCCTTTCCTCACGGCCTCAATCCCCTCGTTAGGCAGGGCATCGACGCCCACGAATTTCATCTCCTTCTCGCGCCCCGCGTCCTTGGCGACCTCATACGCCGCGATTGCGGCCGGGTCGTTCGCGCCGTACACAAGCTGGATCGAGTCCTTCCCCGCGCTGCGAGCCAGGGCCGCCTGCATTTTTTCGCGGGCCTTGGCTTTGAGCCACTCCATATCGGCGTCGTACACCACCTTGATCTCCGTCTTGCCAATCGCCTCGCGGAACGGCTCTGATCGGTCGGCGGCGGGCACGCTCGACGCGAGCCCCTTGAGCTCCACGACATTGCCCTTGCGGTTCATCGCTTTCGCAACCCACTTGCCCACCTCGGCACCGATCACGCGATTGTCGGCCCCGATGAAAACGGTGTACTTGTCGCCCAGCACCGCCCGGTCGAGCACGATGACCGGGATGCCCGCGTCGAACGCCTCGCCCACCGCAGTGGTCAGGCTCGTGTCGAGCGGCGAGATGATCAGGGCATCGACTTTCGCGGTCACGAACTCCTTGATGTGCGACATCTGTCGGGCCCGGTCGTTCTGTGCGTCCTTGGCGATGAGCTTGATCTCCGCGTGCTCGCCCGCCGCCGTCTTCACGTCAGTGTCCATCTGCGCACGCCACGGCTCCGCGCTGTTGCACTGCGAGTATCCGATGGTGTATGTCTTGGCTGCCGCCGTCCCGCCCTTGGGCGGCGTCGTGCCGGTGGTGGGGGCCTTCTTGTCGCAGCCGACGATGGTGCATACGACCGCGAAACCTGCGAGGACGAAGAGACGCCTGTTCATTGCGGGGCTCCTTGTGGGCATGGAGTTTACCAGATGTCGGCGTCGTGCGGGTCGCCGCTATTTTCCGTCGCGACTGCCACTCAACCCCTGCGCCAGCACCGCCAGCACGATGATCCCCCCCGTGATCATCAGCTGCATCGCCGTCTCCACCGCGTTGATGTCCAGGATCTTGCGGAGGTACCCGATGGTGAGTGTGCCCAGCACCGTGAGCACAATCCCGCCCTTGCCGCCCGAGAGGGGCGTGCCGCCCACAACCACCATGGCGATCGCGGTAAGTTCGTATCCGACGCCGCCGTCGGGGTTGCCCTGACGCTCGATGGCGCAGAAGAAGACACCAGCCAGCCCGGCGAGCGAGCCGCAGAGGGCGTACACCATGACCTTTGTGAATCGCACGGGGACACCGGCATACTGAGCGGCACGCTCGCTGTCGCCCACCGCATAAACGTGTACGCCGCGTGTGGTGCATCGAAGAAACAGCAGCGTGGCGACCGCGACACAGGCGAAGACCACGACGTGCAGCGAGAGTTTGAACCCGGCGATCTCAAAGCTCGAGTTGAGCGATTCGATGAGAGGCGGATACGGATACTTCGTGACCACCTGCCCGCCCGAGATGTGCTTGGCGAGCCCGCGTGCGAAGGCCATCATGGCGAGTGTGGCGATGAAGGGCTGCACGCGAACAAACGCGATGACCACCCCGCTGATCGTGCCGCTGAGTCCCCCGACGAGCACCGCCGTGGGAATCGCCCACCAGCCGGGCGACGCGTGTCGCATCACCAGAATCGAAACGATCACACCCGTCAGCGCAACGACAGAGCCGACGGCGAGGTCTATGCCGCCGGCGATGATGACGAGCGTGAGCCCGCACGCGAGGATGCCATACGCGCCATTCTGCCAGAGCATGTCGGCGTGGGTTCCGGCGCGGAAAAAAATGCCGCTCGCGTTGAAGATGCTCCCGACCACAAGCACGACAAGAAGGCCAAGCAGCGCGAACGCAACTTCACGCGTTACGGGGATCGGCCACGAGGATCGCTGAGCGGTCACGAGATTCCCCTCGACTTGCGGGACAGCCAAGACTCGACAGCGAGTATACATCGAAGCGGCCGGACCTAACGCGATAGCCAGTCCACGATCCGCCGCGAAATGCCCAGAGCGACAAACGCCGTCGGCGTCGCCACCACAACCCCCATCGCCCACGATCGCATCCACGAGTGCAGGAATCCGTCCCCGAGCCCGCGATTGAGGATCGTGAGCGTCAGCGACATCACCAACGACATGATCGTCATCGTGATCATCACGAAAAGCACGCTGCCAACCCACTTCGAGATCCTCATGGCCTGGAGGATAGTCGTTGGAAGACCCGGCACGGACAGCCGATCCACCATGCCCCGGCACGGAGTGCCGGGCCACCAAGTGCCACCCACACGCTGGCGATGGTGAATGGTGCCGGTGTATCCTCTGGGCACTATGGGGAAAATTATCATCAAGCTCGGGGACCAAGGGGGGGCAGTCGCCAAAGCGACCGCTGCCGAATGGGTGCTTGGCAACGGCTTGGGCGGCTTTGCCATGGGGACCGCTGCGGGCATTCCCACCCGGCGGTATCACGGCTGGTTGGTTGCCGCCACCGCTCCGCCCATCGGCCGCGTCATGGGATTGGTCGGTGCTGCCGAAACACTGGTCCTGTTGCCCGGTGCGGCACGAACCGGCGGCGAAGAGGCCAACAACGCAGTGGGCAGCCAGGGTGAGGGAACACGAATCGACCTTTCAACCTTCCGCTTCGCGTCCGCGAGCGGTGGTGGGGGCGGCGTCTTGTCACCCCGCGGGGTCGATCACCTGACGCGATTCGAGCGCGACGACTCCGAGGGCGGCGTGTGCCGTTGGGAATACACCTACGGCCCCGTGCGGGTCCGCCGCGAATTGTCGATGGTTCCGGGCGTGAACGCGACGCGTGTGCGGTGGCGGATCAAGACCGGCGGGCACGCGGCCCGGCTTGAAGTGAGGCCACTGGTTGCTCTGCGAGACTTTCACGGGCCGCTCGTGTACGCGGGAGACCCCAGCGCGCTGCCGAGGGTGGCGGTCGAGCAGCGGGCGGTGCGGGTCGATCGCGGGCCGCTGTCGCTGGTGATCGAATGGGACTCAACAGGCGGCGCGGGTTGGCGGTTCATCGAAGGTGCGGACTGGTGGTACGGGTTCGAGTACGTGCGCGAGGCCGAGCGCGGGCTCGATTGCCACGAGGACTTGTACTGCCCCGGAATGCTGTCGGCCACGTTGCCGAGTTTCCCGGGCGTGACGGGCGATGACCTTGAGCACAGCGTTGAGCTCGCCGTCACTGGATGGTCGCGTGAGGGCGTGGGAACCGGAGCGATCAGGCCCAAACTTTCTGTGCCAAGTGTGTGCCGAGCCGCGGCAAAGGCTCGAGTGCAGGCGATCGTGACCAACGCGATGGAGGGGCGCTCGAAGTGGCCAGAGCCAACGCGGGATGCAACCGCGATGCTGACGATCGCGGCCGATCAGTTCGTGGTTCGCCGCGAGGGCGTTTCTAAGGCTTCATCGCCCGTCGAAACCTGGACGTCGGTCATCGCGGGCTATCCGTGGTTCGGCGATTGGGGGCGCGACACGATGATCGCGCTGCCGGGGCTCTTCCTGGCGACGCGAAGGTACGCCGAGGCGCGGCGCGTGCTTGAGACGTTTGCGGGGTTCGCCCTGCGGGGAGTCGTACCCAACTGCTTCGACGACGCGACGCGCGAGCCCATGTACAACACCGTCGATGGGTCGCTCTGGTATCTGCACGCCGCGTGCGAGTATCTACGGCGTTCTGGTGACCGTGCGGGCTTCGATGGGGTGATCCGCGCCGCGTGCCTGGACATCATCGAAAGCTATCGCAACGGTACCGACTATGGCATTCGCATGGATGCCGACGGGCTCGTCGCGGCGGGCGATCCGTCGGTCGCGCTGACGTGGATGGACGCCAAACGTGACGGGACAGTCTTCACGCCGCGAACCGGAAAGCCGGTGGAGATTCAGGCGCTCTGGTACTCGGGCCTGCTCGAAGTTGCCAGCTCGGTCGAGGCGTCCGACGCCGCGCGGGCGAGCGAACTTCGTCAGATGGCGTCCCTGACGGGCCAGAGCATTCGTGGCAAATACTGGGACAACGCACGCCAGTGCCTGCACGACGGGCTCAGCGATCAAGGGCTGGGCGGGTGGCACGCGGACCCCGCGATTCGGCCCAACCAGATTTTTGCGGTCAGTCAGCCGCACAGTGCTCTGCCGATCGATCAGCAGCGTGCGGTGGTGGCGTGCGTGCGGGAGCGGCTGTTGACGCCCATGGGAGTGCGCACGCTCGACCCGCGCGACTCGCGATACCTGGGTCGATATCGTGGGACGCTCTTCGAGCGCGACCGCGCGTATCACAACGGGACGGCGTGGCCCTGGCTGATCGGACCCTACGTGCGAGCGCTCGTGCGATCGGCGGACGACAAGCAGGCAGCACGGGCGACGGCCCGCACGGTGATCGAACCCCTCGCGTCATCGCTCTGCAACGGCACGGCGATCGGTTCGCTCACCGAAATCTTCGACGGCGACGCCGGAGCAAGCGGCGAGCACCGTCCCGACGGCTGCATGGCCCAGGCCTGGAGCGTTGCCGAAGTGCTCGACGCCCTGGTGATGATCAACGAATGAGCGAAAGAGTTCGCAACGCAGAAGTAGCAGAGAAGATCAGGCGATGGACGTACATCGAGCAGTGAGTGCCCGCGATACGTTTCTGTCTTGAACACCATTTCCCGCCTTCAACTCCCGCCGCATTCCTCCGATTCTCTCTGCGACCTCTGCGTTCAATCGCCTTTCACGGATTTCCTGCGGGCTGCTTCGGAGGCTGTGCGGCTCGCTCTTTGGCGAACTTGTGCTCGTAGTGCTTGCCGATCGCGACAAACGCGATCGCCGCTGGCATCACGACTTTCTCGCCGGCCTTGCGGGCCACGTCGTTGAACGACCGCACGCGGCCCTGCTTCACCTCGTCACGCAGATCAACCACCGCGTTGTCGAAAATCTTCACCACGCTGGCAAACATCGACCACTCGTCCTTGGTCTTGGGCAGATACCTCGACAGCACCGGCACATTGAGTGGCAGGAGCAGATACCACTTGTCGCCATCCTTCCTCATCGCAACACCCAGCGGCGGCAGAATGCCTTTCCCGTCCCACATCAGCGCCGACATGTCGTCGTTGATCATCTGTGTCGACAATCGGCCCGAACTCTCCTCAAGCCAGCCGTAGGGGTCGGCAAAGACAGTGCGAATGAGGTCGGAGAGCGAGTCCTCGCGATCTTTCTGGGAGCCCTTGCGTGCGCCGCTGGTGATCTGATTCAGGAACGCGCCGGGGCCCGTCGCCGTCCCCTTCTTCGCGGCGGCAAGCGCCTGCTTCTCGGCTTCTTTCTTGAACTTTTCGATGTCCGCCGGAAAGGCGCGCTGAAGTTCCAACGCAAGCTCCTGCGTGTGCCCCAGCAGCTTGCCCACACGCACCATGAACGCACGCATGTAGATGTCGTCCGCGTAGACGAGCGAATGAAGCTTGTCCGCCCGGCCCGCCGCCACCATCGCCTTCGCGGACGCAACGACCGCGTCGGGAGAATCCTGGCTGTAGACCGGCTCGCGGCGGCACGCGGCAAACAACGCAAGCATGGACGCCGCCAGCAGGCAGACACCAATCCTGGCCAGGCCACCTGTCGCTATCCTCATGCCTTACTGTATCGACGATCCCTTGCCCAGGTTGCACGTTCGGGCGTTCAGCTGGCTAGAACCGCCCGGCCCAGCGGCTTGACCACCATCGTCATCACACGGGCAGAGTCCGCCGCGTCGGCAACGGCCGGCAACATCGTTGTCGCCGCCTCGACGCGGGCCGCCTTGCCAACAAAAGTCTCTGCCGCCGTCACACTCGAACTCAGCACCGCGTCCGGGGGCAGCCTGGCGATCGTGATCGAGGTCGGTCCCCACATGATCGGCGGATCGAGCGGATCGGCCAGGGCCACAAGCTCGGCAAGACACGCGGGAAAGGCCCGTTCCAGGATCGCTGCCGCCGCGCCGATTTCCGAACGTGTCGGACCGTTCTCGCGCACAAGCGCTGCCCGCCACGCTTCCAAGGGGCCCCCCAGTATCCGGCGTGCGATGAGCATCTGCTCGGCCGACGCCTGCTGCAAAAGCGGCACGACCGTCGTAACCAGCGATTCCCCAAGCTGGGCCTCGGCACGCTGCGCCACGCTCGTGGGGGCGGCCCTCGCAACCACAAACCCATACCGGGCGGCGAAACGGTCCAACCCGGCCGCCAGCGGCACGCACACGGCGGGGTTCGGACCCCCCCTGAGCACATCCGCCGCCACCACCTCAATGAGTTGTCGCCGATCGTCCGCCAGGCCTGGGTGCATGAAGGCCCGAAGAGAGAGGTACCGATCATCCGAGGCAATCCGAGCCCACACCGCTTCCAGATCGCCCGCCGCGTCGTCCCCCGCGTGCGCCGAGTCGATCACGCCCGCACGCCACAGCGGCATTGACCACGACCACGAATCCAACAGGGCGGCGTAGCGGGTCGAATGCCTCGCGGCAGTCTTCACCGTGTCTCGCCCACCCGCAGAGCCCATGACCCCGGGCATCAAGGTGACAACCCTCGCGCCCAGAAGCAGCGCAGCCATCGCCGGGGGCTCGCGTGTGGTAAGGTGGTACGGGCTGACGGCGATCGCGCTCACTGGCCGCTTCCCTTGCCCTCGGTGGCGTGCGCGATCCACTGTGTGATCTCGGTGAGCTGCCACGCCAGCGACGCAAACAGCATCTCGTGCCCGAAGTTCACCGTCGCACGTTGAGGCCTGCCAAGCCTCTCCCACAGCAAATCCCCCAGTGCGGTCTGCACCGCGCGATCAAGCGTGCCATAAAACATGTACACCGGCTTGCCGTGCAGCGCCTTGGCCGTGTGATATGAGTCCAGCGGGGCGTTGCGCAGATACGCCTCATCCATCGCCCGTTCCTCTTCTTCAGTCGGGTCGCGCCCGATCCACTTCACCCGTATCGCGTCCACGCCCCTGCGATAATTGCTGCGATAGTTCGTGAGCCAGAAGTCCGCCCCGCCGCCCACCATCACCACCGCCGCATACTTCTCTGCCTCCCGCGCAACCACCGTCGCCATCGTGATCGCCCCCGCGCTCCCGCCCAGCGCGATCCGTGGCTTGGTCACAAGCTCGGGCCGATTGCTCAGCACATGCTCAAACGCCGCCTCCACCGCATACGCGCAGTCCGCCGCCCGCCGCGTCAGGTGCGACGCCACCCGCTTGCCCGACATCTCCAGATCCTGCGTCGGATCAATGCGAAACTCCTCCGACTCGGTGAACCGCGACGACTGCGCAAGCATCCGCAGCACGCACCATCGGTCCTGCCGAAGCCGCCGCACCATCACGTCGATCACCGGGTCGGGCGTTCCAAACAGCCCCGGCATGACCAGCGCGACGCCGCGAACCCGCTCATGCGGCAACACACCCTTATTCTTCTCGTTGTCAAGAAACGCCTCGTAGAACACAAAGCTCGTGCGTTGCATCACCACGCGAATCGTTCCCTCGGGCAGTTCCGTCTTCGCCGGCTTGGGCAGCGGATCGACCTCCGCCGACACAAACTTGAACCTCTGCACCGGCGCATCGTCGCCTATCACTGTCTGCGCAAACCCTTTCTTGTCGCCAAGGTCAAACGTCACGACATACGCCCCACGCATCTCAAATCGAAGGTCCACCGGCTTCCCATACGCCTTCACCCACACCGCCGCATCCCCGCGATCCTCCACCGATGGCACCACGTCGCCGAAAAAAATCGGCCGCTGGTCCCAGCCCTTGATCTCGTCGCCCACCCCGCCGCCCTGATCGCGGATCACCCCGCGCTTCCCATCGACCATGATCGAATCGGGCCACGCGTCCGCATACGGCAGAAACTCCCCAGCCGGATCCGCCGTCCACGTCGGCTGCTGCGGCAGCGGCGCGGGCTTCTGAACCGTCGGTTGCGGCACGGCAGGCTGAGGCGCCGCGGGCTGACTGGACACTGGCTGCGCGACCGCCACCAATGCCGAACCCAGCGAGAGCATCAGTGTGCCGAAGGCGAAAGCGGTGTTTGAAATTCTGGAGCGTTGGTTCATCGCCGTCAAGTTTATGCGGGTAGCAACGGGGGCGCACGTGAAACGGCGACACCGCAATGACTGAGCGACGAAGTACCGAAGCGAGGAAAAAAGGCTCCTGTCGTGCCGCTTGACAGGCGTACCTGGATGTAGTATGTTGGATGCAAAGGACTCCCAACATGACCCGTCACCTGCTCGCCGCGATAGGTTTCGTCGTTAGACTTCACACAGCCGCGTTCGGTCAAACGTCCACCCTCACCATCAACGACTGGTCGATGGTGCCGGTCAAAAACTCGGCTGGCACGTCGGTCACCGGCATCTTGGCCTTGCGCGATCCGTTCGAGGCCCTGCTCGAAGATTCTGACTATCGCGCGACCCTCCTGGCTGATCTTGTCGCGTGGGGGTATTCAGCCGCCGCTGTCCCGCTGGATGCCGCCATCGTCTCGCCTGGATGCGCGACAGACTCGATCCTGGAGCCCGTCCACGCCGCGTTCTCGTCGAGCGGAAGCGCCGAAACGGTCGCAACAAGCCTCGCAAGCGCACTCGCAGTGACATGCTCGTCGTCATGGTGCTTTCCGTGGTCGTGGTCAACTGAAACCGCCTGGGGTGCGTGGGCGTGTGGACCTTGGCGATTTGCGGGGAGCGTCACCACGCCTGGGCCTAGCGTGTTCAACTGCATGGGGATCTGTCACTACGTGCGGGATACTTCAAGAGCCAAGTTCAAGACAATTGTTTCGCGCCACTTGGATTGTTCTCGAACAACAGCCATCTACAAGAAGCGGGAGTATGGGATTCAAACCGGAACATGCCCTGTCGATCTGACATCAACGGGTTGTTCCCTGATCGGAGCGGTGTGCCAAAGCCCGCCAAATCCTTGCGATCTCGACAGCACGACATTGTGTGGACCTCCGGACAACGGCACGAGCCGTACTTGGTGGGAGTTGCAGTGAACAAGTGGCGACTGCTGCGGCATGTGCGAAATGTCGTGTTGCTCTCGCATTTGGCCTCGTTATCCACTTGCCTTTGGCAACTCGCCTACACCGGCGAACGCACGCACACCACGTACAAGACGCCGCCCGGTGAGTTCAAGGATCGCGGCGTTCCCATGCTGTGGCTTTGGAATGACTGGGAATCGACCGGCTGCCAGGAGGTGACTCGATCCTGCACCTCCGATGATCCACGCATTGTCGTGCCCGCGAAGCTCCCTCCAAGATGGTGTGCGGGGAACACGCCGCCAACCCAGCAAGACCGCGACCGACTTGGATTGAACGCGGAAGTGGCTTCCGGTTGGCCGTTTCGCTCAATGATGTCGATCCACCACGACAGTTCGTTTTCGATGGTCGCACCAGGTGGTAAGGTCACTCCGGCATGGAAGACAACCTGGGGTATCCCGCTGTATCGTTCGTGGGCTCCGTTCTACGACCCCCCGGTCTCGATCCCCCTTCTCCCAATCTGGCCCGGCCTCATCGGCAACACGTTCTTCTGGTCGCTCCTTGTCACCCCGGTATACTGGACGGGCCATCGGTGGCGAAGGGTTCGTCGCCAACGCCTTTCCCTGTGCGTCCAATGCGCATATCAAGTTCAGGGGCTGGACAGGTGCCCCGAGTGCGGAACATGTGTGAGATGACCACCGAATACGCGCACAGCGTGCGACAACCGGGAGCTGCGTCGGCTGTACTGCGACATTCCCGCAATGTGGCCATGCTATCGCTCGCGTTGAGCTGGTCGACCACGCTCATGATCCTCACGTGGTCTGGCGAGAGAAAGCGAACGCAGCAACTCTCGCCGCCCGATGTAGAGAGAGGCTACCAATGGTGGTGGAGCTACGCTGAGGCCCCAGGTTGTCGCTTGGTGCTTCGGAGATTGGGAAGCAGGGTGCAAAGCCCTGACTTGCCCGAGAGAGTGCCGCCGAGATGGAGCGGCGGCAAAGTCGCACCAACAGAGAGGGACCAAACGCGGTACGAGTTCATCTTGCTCAGTCCAGAACCCACCGATCGTCCGCGGGCCCCTACACCTTGATGGCGTAGGCGGCGACCCTGAGAGCGGCCTGGGCAAAGA
>JAYVUC010000167.1:0-20541 GCA_043788295.1 Phycisphaerales bacterium | reverse complement strand
CCGTGCCACCGACCGTGGCTCTGCACGGTTGGTGTCGGGACTCACGACGACCGGGACCGTCGGGCATTCAGGACACAACGCGAAGGTGCGAAGAAACTGCGGGGACGGAGCGAGGCGGGGCGACCGGTCGCCGACCGCTCAAAGGTCGATGCCGCCCGCTGCCGAGCGTGGCGGTGCGGCGAAATCGTTCTCGAGACGGCTGAAAACCTCTAACATGCCGGTACGCACAGTCTCAAGATCGGTATCGGAGGGAGAGCATTTCAGGCCGGGCGTCGGCGGAGTGCCGTGAACAAAATGGTTGCGGGTTGTGGCGAGACTTCTCCAAGACTGGCAGAACGGTCCGTACCCTCGATCTTCACACGCCTTCTGGAGTGGAACTTGCGTTAAGTTCTTGAACAGCGTCGCTTGTTTGTCCTTTCCCTCAAAGGCATCGAGCAGGATGATTGCATGCGGACTACCCGGGCTTTGGTGGAAGAGGATGGCTCGGCACAGTTGGCGCTGGAAGTGCTCGGCGGCGGCACACAGCATGACCGTCAATGCATACCGATCAGTCTCAGATGAGCCGGAATGACGCTGAAGGGTGTCACGCCATATGTCCCCGAACAAGGAGGGCCACCCCTGTCGGCAGTTTCCAGTGTCGCCGCAGTCGGGGCAGGGCTCCGCAAGGGCAATGAGCTTCATCAAGGGGTCGTGAACGATGCGCTTGCATGCGACGCATTTGAGATATGGAGAATAGCTCATGAGGGGAGTATACGGACCGCCGCCTTACATCTTCTGCACATGCTGCTCGTCCAGAATCTCCTGCACGGTGATGAGTTTGATGACGCGCTTGGTTTTCTTGAAGAACGCCGCGCACTCGGCCTCGGCGCCCTCGGAGAAGGAGAAGGCGATGAAGAAGCCGCGCTGGCGGTCCTCGCGGTGCATGACGGCCTCGAAGGCGTCGATGTCGGGGCGGCCGACCTTGTCCATCTGCTTGACCTGCACGGGGAACCAGTCCCCCGCGAACATGCTGTTCTGCCCCCCCACAAGATCGTCGGGCTTGGTGCCGACGGGGAAGATGCGCCCGTCGATGCCCATGTCGCCCACCTGCACTTTGTTGGGCACGCCGCCCAGGGCGATGACGGCCCAGTTCTCAAACTCGAAGGGAGGGATGGCGCGGAGCTTGTCGATGCTCCACGGCAGGTCGCGGACGATGTAGGCGTTGGTGTCGTGGGCGCGGTGGCCCGGCTCGCTCTCTCGCATCTTGCAGACATCGCGGAGCCGCTTGGCCATGACGCGGCAGGCGGTGGGCGAGATGTCGATGCCGATCCACTGCCGCCCGAGGTTCGCTGAACATGCAGGATTCGTCCCCGCGTCAAGCCAACGGCTTGCGACCAGTGATCTTGGCGATGAGCTTGGCGGCATCGGCCAGTCGCCCGCCGCACTCTCGGAGCCACTTCGGTTCTTTGCCCGGCGTGACGCTGAGCCATGCCGTGTCCGTCCCGACCTTCCCGCCGTGCTGAGAGTCCAAACCGTCGCCAGCGCCCCATTGTGCCATGATGACCGTCTTCGGGATCGCCCAGCAGTGAGCGTCGAACGGACTCACGCCGAGGCAGACGGCGAACTTGTAGTTCTGGTCGCGCAGTTGCTGGAACTTGTAGAACCCACCTTTCCAGAGGGTGCTGAACTTCACTTCGGCCCGCTCGCCGTTGATGACCCGGTCGGCCTGGCTGTCGGGCGAGCGTGTCACGTCGAATCCCTTGGTTGCGAAGAAGCCCGCTACGAGCTTCTCGCCGATGACGCCGATTTGACGGGATGGACGGGTCTTGATCCAAGCGAACGGGCTTCCGATCCACTCTTTGCCCTCGTCCGCATAGTCGCCTTGAAGCGTTTGGGAACAGGAGGCGAGAATGAGAACATCGGGGTCGGTGATCTTGCTCAAGCGTTGGCTCCCGTCGTAGTGAACAGGTCTTCCGCCGACGCCGGAACCACAGGCGGCGCGATGCCGTGAAAGGCGGGGCGGGCGAACGCGAGGCGGCGCGCCATCACTTCGATTGCTTCGTTGTTGCTGTCCACCAGAACAGCCGACCGCCCAAGCCGAACGGCCGATTCCCCGATGGTGCCGCTGCCCGCGAAGAAATCGAGCACGCGGTCCCCGGGGTTGGAGTGGACACGCATGATCCTGTTGATGATCGCCAAGGGCTTCTGGGTCGGGTAACCCGTCTTTTCCTTGCCGTTTGGACTCACGATGGTGTTCCACCAAGTGTCCGTCGGCGTCTTTCCGCGCTCGGCCTTCTCGGGACCGACCAAACCGGGAGCCATATAGGGGATGCGGTCGATGTCGTCGTAGCGATAGGTGTAGTTCTCGGGGTCCTTGGCGTACCAGAGGATGTTGTCGTGCTTCGGCGACCACCGCTTCGTGGCGCGGGCTCCGTAGTCGTAAGCCCACACGATCTCGTTGATGAACGACTCGCGCCCGAAGATGGAGTCAAGAAGCACCTTGCAGTAGTGGACCTCCCTGTAATCGATGTGGAAGAAGAATGAGCCGTTGGGCTTCAGGAGGCGACGGGCTTCCACTAGCCGAGGCTCCAAGAACGCGAGGTAGTCGCCGAAGGTATCCGCGTAACCCTTTGTGCCGATCTTGATCGTGCGGTACCGCTTGCCTTGGAAGCCGGTTCGGTCCCCATCGTCGTCGCGCACGGTCTGGATTTGCGTCCGCACCTGCATCTTGCCCGTGTTGAAGGGTGGATCGATGTAGATCAAGTCGAAGGAGGCGTCGGGAAATGCTCCGATGACTTCGAGATTGTCGCCGAAGTGAATGTCCAGCACAGTGTTCCTTCCTCATCATGCCGAGAGTGGTGTCAAGGAGCGCGCGGCTTGGGTGACTGTACGGCGGCGGACGCTCCCGTTCTGAAACTTGTTCGCGCCGAACATCTGATCCAGCATCACCTTGACGTAGTGCGAGGCGTGCCAGTCGCAGTGGTAGTAGAACGAGCCGGTCTTCTTGAGCACGCGGGCGAGGTGCTGGCACCGCGGCCGCATGTAGTCGATGTACGCCTGCGTGCTCGCGTGCCGGTCCTCGAAGGACCGCTTCTCCTTGGTCTCGCCCCAGAAGACCTCGTAGTTCCGGTTCGAGTTGAACGGCGGGTCGATGTAGATCAGGTCCACGCAGGCGTCGGGGAGCTTGGCGAGCTGTTCGAGGTTGTCGCCGCAATAGATGACGCGGGTATCGAGGAGAGAAGAGGGGCGGCCTTTGGGCGTGGCTGGGGCGGCTGGGGAGGGCTTCGCCGCTTCTTTGGGCTTGTTGGTTGTGGTCGATGGCTTGGTCGGCTTTTTGCTCACGGGTGGAGCATATCAGGGATAGTGGGCAGTACGGTGTGTGAGCGAATGCTGATTTGAGATTTCAGAGGGGAAGGGAGCCGACGTCGTAGCCGGGGGCCCACCCTCTCTTGCGCGTCGGGCTCTGAAGAACCCACGGCTTGCGCCGGTGGTTCTGTTGAGGCAACGCTGTTACCACTCCGGCCCGCCGGAATACCGGCCGTAGATGTCGGCCATGGCCTGGACCATCTCGCCCATGGTGCAGTTGGCGAGGGCACCTTCGACGAGGGTGGGCATGACGTTGGTTTTGTGGAGGCCTGGGACGTTTGATTTGCCCTGGCAGGCGGCGCGGATGGCGTCGAGGGCTTGCTGGACCTTGGCGATGTCGCGGCGGGCTTTGAAGGCGGCGAGCTGTTCGCACTGGTCGATCTCGACTTGATGCGGGATGGTGAGAACCTCCATCGTGCGCTTCTCGTTGGGGTCGAAGTAGGCGTTGACGCCGACGATGAGGCGGTCGCCAGCCTCGCATTCCTCGCTGAAGCGGTAGCTGGCCTCGGCGATCTGGCGGCGGAAATAGCCCTTGTTGATGCCGTTGACGACGCCGCGGCCGTAGCCCTCCTTGCGCGAGTACGCGGCATGAGTCGTGAGGTCCCCATCTGATTTGACCCTTTGACCATTTGCAATTTGACCATTTGCGTACCCGCCCATGCGGTCGATGTCGTCGATGTAATCGAGTGCGCCGCGTTCCATGGTGTCGGTGAGTTGTTCGATGAACCAGGAGCCGCCGAGCGGGTCGGTGACGCGGGTGACGCCGGTCTCGTGGGCGAGGATCTGCTGCGTGCGGAGGGCGACGGTGACAGCCTGTTCGGTGGGGAGGCCCAGGGTTTCGTCCATGCTGTCGGTGTGGAGGGATTGGCACCCGCCGAGCACCGCGGCCATGGCCTGATACGCGACGCGGACGATGTTGTTCATGGGCTGCTGCTCGGTGAGGGAGCAGCCGGCGGTTTGGACATGCGTCTTCATGTAACACGAGCGGTCGCTGGTCGCGCCGTAGCGGCCTCGCATCGCGCGGGACCAGATGCGCCGGGCGGCGCGGAGCTTGCAGATTTCCTCGAAGAACTCGTTGTGGCTGTTGAAGAAGAAGGAGAGGCGCGGGGCGAAGTCGTCGAGCGGCATGCCGCGATCGAGGCAGGCCTCGACATATTCAAGCCCATCGCGGAGCGTGAAGGCGAGTTCCTGCACGGCGGTGCTGCCCGATTCGCGTATGTGATAGCCCGAGATCGAGACGCTGTTCCACTTGGGAACGAACTTACTTTGGAACTCGATGGTGTCGACGACGAGCTTGACGGAGGGTTCGGGCGGATAGATGAACTCGTTCTGGCTGTGGAACTCTTTGAGGATGTCGTTCTGCAGTGTGCCGCCGAGGGTGTCCCACGAGATGCCACGTCGCTTGGCCATGGCGAGGTACATGGCCCAGATGACCGCGCCGGGGCCGTTGATCGTCTGGCTGACGGTGACCTTGTCGATGGGGATGTCGGCGTACAGGCGGTGCATGTCCTCGATGGTGTCGATGGCGACGCCGCATTTGCCGACCTCGCCCGAGCAGAGCGGATCGTCGCTGTCGCGGCCCATGAGCGTGGGCAGATCGAAGGCGGTGGAGAGCCCCGTGTTTGCGGCGGTGCCCTTGGCCTGGCTCAGGAGATACTTGAAGCGTGTGTTGGTGTCGGTGGCGGAGCCGAAGCCTGCGAACTGCCGCATGGTCCAGAGGCGGGTGCGATAGCCCTGGGGGAAGAGCCCGCGGGTGTAGGGGAACTGGCCGGCGGGCGGCAGGTCGCGCGCGATGTTGGTGAGGCTTGCAGCGGGGCGTTCGGGGCCGTAGGCGGGGTCGAGGACGATGCCGGAGATGGTGACGGCGTGTGGATCGACGGGAGGAACGTGCGGGGTGGTGGGTGCGGGGTGCTGGGTGGTTGGGTTTGCGGTGGACATGTGTGGCTCCCTCGGTGGGGAGATTGTACGACTACGGGTGGGTCGGGGTGTGGATAGCGGGTCGGTACTGGCGGGGTGGATAGGGCGATGTTCAGCATGAGAATTGAACCACTATGGCGTGCCGTCGGTGACGAATCGCTTGCCGTCACCTTCGCGCGTGAGTTCAGCGAGTGAGGCGTCCACCTCGACCTCGACGCCGCACTCGGGGCAGGCGACGGTGGAGCGTGGCGAGACTTCGAGGCCCACGAGCGAGTATTGGCAGGCGGGGCAGGTGCCGCGTGAGCGCAGGACGTAGCGCAGGCGGCGTCGGAGGAGCATGTCTCGCACGACGAGCCCGGCACCACAGGCGAACGCGAACATGAGGGCGGTCGAGAGAATCCACGCGGCCTCAAAGGCGAAGGGACGGCGAAGCCAGATGATTCTGGAAAGCGTTTCGAACAGGTACACGGTGCCCGCAAGGGCGAGGCAGAGAAGCGGCAGTGTGACGGCGAGGATCGCAGTGGTGTGGAGAGCGGTGATGAGCGGGCCGCGGCGAGCGGAGTCAACGAAACGAATGCACTGCTCGTCGCTGTAGGGGTCGAGCTCGGCAAAGGCACGGTAGATTCGGCGGGAGATGAGCCTCATGCGTGTTTGTACCACGAACGGGGCATCGGGGTTGACGGCGGTGGGCTGTTTGGGCTGGGTTTACGGGAACTTATCGGCGGGAAGGGTGGGGGAAGGGACGAAAATCATAGGTGGCGGCGCGTTTTTGGTCGCATTGTGCCAATTCGCGTGTACGTTGAATGGTGTGAAGACCAAGATGCAAAGACAGGTTGTTCTGGGCGCGGTTGCGGCACTTGCGGGCCTGATCGGCGGGTGCGATGTGCCGCAGCGGGCGAGGCCTTCGATGACGGAGTTCTCGGCGGCGAACGGCTCGTTCGCGCTGGTGGCGTCGCCGCAGATCGAGTCGTCGCCGGGAATGGTGTTCGACATGAACGGGCCCGGGGGCGTGGGCCCCGAGTCGTATCGGCGTGATTCGCAGCTCGCGGTGGGAACGCTCACGGCGGATCGGGGGACGCAGTACTATGAGCCCGAGGCGCAGCCTTCACTGGATGATGTGCGGCGGATCTACTTCTCGCGTGACCCCGGAACCGTGACGTATTACTCAATTCGCGGCGGATATGTGCGGTGGTGGCATGGCGCGTGGTGGAGGTAGAAGGCATCGTGAGGCTCGTTCGGACTCACTACGCGATCAATCCTGTTACGGCACACACCAAATGAAGAACGCCCGGGTGGGCACAAGGGGCCTCACCCGGGCGTGGACGTCGTGGTCGGGGAACCTACCGACCCGCATCAGACACACTGCCGGATCAGTCGTACTGGTGCGTGGTGGCGGGGGGCTGCACGGTGCGGAGCTGCATCGTGGTTTCCATCTTGAAGTTGGACTGGGTGGTGTGGCGTTCGGCGAAGAAGAACTTAAGCTTGTAGGCCTGGCCGTCGACGAGCCAGTTCAGCCGGTCGAGCTCGACAGACTGTGAGACGGCCGAGTGGATGCCACCCAGGTCGATGACGAGTTTGCCGTCGATGAAGACCCAGACATCATCGTCGCCTGTGAAGGTGAAGACCTGTCTCTTGCCGGCCTCGAAGTTGAACTCGGTTTCAAGCTCGAAGGTGAACGAGAAGTTCTTTCCTGTGGAGCCGTAGTTGCCGAAGAGCTCGCCGTTGATGGGGAAGAACCCGCCCCTGCTGCTGTAGTAGGGGTCGGTGGTGTCGCTGAAGGTGTACTTGTTGGTGCCGGTCAGGCGAACGAGACTGAGTGATATCTGCTTGGAGGCGTTGGTGCCGGGCGTGTCACGGAACCATTTGCGGAAGGAGGCCTCGGTGGTGAGTGCGCCGGCGGTGGTGCTGGCAAGGGCGCCGGCGCGATCTCCTGCGCGTACGGACATGTAGGCCCGCGGGCTGAGTATCTTTCGTGACAGGGAATCGGTCCACTCGGTGGTGACCTTGTTTCCAGCGGACTTGAACTGGGGCTTCCCGTCGGCGTCCAGCTCGTCTTTGATCTGGTTGTTGACGTGGGCGTATCCGCCGCTGGGGGTGATCTCAAAGTCGGGGTGGCCCCCTGTGGCGCTCGCGTTCTTGAAGTCGCGGACGACGCCGGTTAGTGCGATGGTGGCAGGAAGTCCGGCGAATGCGTCGTCGGAGGCCTGGGTCTTGGCCGGACCTGAAAGGACGGCGAGACCTGCTGCTCCGAGCACCCCCGCGGCGGAAAGAACGGTGACAAAGTGACGTGAACGCATAGTGATCTCCGGTGTCGGTGGTCGATTCGTCTCGCCGGTGGTTCCCCGGCAACAGGAGCCGCTCCGCGAGGCGGGACGACGAGTACACCATCCAAAACACTTGGCGTGCGTGCCACCGTTTGCGGATAGTTTTTGAAATTGGTAGTAGGTCTGTGACGGCGGCCCGGCGAGAGCGCGTGGCACAAAAACAAACCCGCCCGGGCGGCTCATCTGGAAGCCTTCCCGGGCGGTGGGACTCGCGGGACAGTGAGCGGGGGGCGGCGGAAGCCTCCGGCTCGTGCGCGAATCCCTGGCAAATCGTCGATCGGCTCTCTCTCCCGACCGGGCGGCAAATGCGACCGACCGACCGACGACGCCACGTACAAGATGCATTCCGGATGGACGAAATGCCACCCGCCGGGCGGGTTTGGGGCTGAGATTTGCTTGCTGCATCGAAGTTTCGGATGTTTTGGGGCTTTGCAAGCGGGAGCGGCCCGGGAGCCGATGTATGATCGGACGCACGAGCCCGAGTCAGGATGGCAAGGGACTCCAAATGGGCATTTGTCGCACACCCTCCCACGGAAAGTCAGGAACATGGACACGTTCGTCATTCAAGGTGGTCAAAGGCTTCAGGGCAGGACACGGATCAACGGGTCGAAGAACGCGGCGTTGCCGTTGACGGCGGCGGCGCTGCTCACCGACGCGCCGGTGACGCTGCGGGATGTGCCCGACCTGGCGGACCTGAAGAACATGTACCGGCTCTTGGCGGAGCTTGGGTGCATGAGGCTGACGGAGCCGCCCGCCGCCGAGCGCGGGGTGCTCAAGCTGCACACGCAGAGCACGGCGAACAGCCACGCGCGGTACGAGATTGTGAAGACGATGCGTGCTTCGATCTGCACGCTTGGCCCGCTGGTGGCCAAACGCGGGTACGCGAAGGTCTCGATGCCAGGCGGGTGCGCGATCGGGGATCGGCCGGTTGATCTGCACCTGCGTGGGCTTGCGGCACTTGGGGCTGAGATCACGCTGACGGCGGGTGATATCACGGCCAAGGCACCCAAGGGCGGGCTTCGCGGGGCGACGATCTTCTTGGGCGGGGCGTTTGGGTCCACCGTGCTGGGGACGGCCAACGTGATGTCGGCGGCAACGCTTGCCAGGGGTGTGACGATCATCGAGTCGGCGGCCTGCGAGCCCGAGATTGTCGATCTGGCGAACATGCTCAACGCGATGGGGGCTCGGATCAAGGGGCAGGGGTCGCCGCGGCTCATCATCGAGGGTGTGAAAGAACTGAGCGGGATCGATCACACGGTGATCCCCGACCGGATCGAGGCGGGGACGTTCCTGCTCGCGGCGGCGATCACCAACGGCGACATGATCATTGATAACTGCCCGATGGACGGGCTTCTGGCGGTCGTTGATAAGTTGGCGGCGATGGGTATCCATATACAACCGGTGTCGTCGTCTCCCGATGTGCCGCCGGCGGTCGATCCGATGCGGGCGTCGGTGCGGGTGACGTGCGACCGGACGATTCGCCCCGTCGAGGTGACGACGCAGCCGCACCCGGGCTTTCCGACCGACATTCAGGCGCAGCTCATGGCGGTGCTCACACTCGCGGACGGCAACAGCGTGGTGACCGAGCGGATTTTCCCCGATCGCTTCATGCACGTCGCGGAGCTTTCACGCATGGGCGCGAAGCTGTACCGCCAGGGCGCGACGGTGATCGTGTCGGGCGTGAAGAAGCTGATTGGCGCGCCCGTGATGGCGTCGGACCTGCGTGCGAGCGCGTGCCTGGTGCTCGCGGGGCTTGCGGCTGAGGGGACGACGCATGTTCATCGCGTGTACCACCTGGATCGCGGCTACGAGAAGATGGAAGATCGCCTCAACGCGCTTGGTGCCCGCATCGAGCGCGTTGATGACAAAGATTTGCCGAGTTCGGCACAGGGCGGCGAGGGGTGATCGGTTTCGACGACGAGTATAATTTATTTTTCAGAATTACACCGGTCGTGCTTGACGACGGCGATGGGGGGGGGGTAGCCTAAGGGCATGGGTGTATTTCGGTCCAACCCTGCGGTGGCGTTCGTGTGCGTTGGGATGGTGGTGCTTGTCCCTTGGGTGGCGGGTCGGGCCTTGGCGGTGCCCGTGGCGACCTGGCAGCAGCCTGTGGACGAGTCGGAGACTGTGAAGCAGTGGGTGGTTGAACTGGTGACGAGGCTGCAGCGGGATCCGTTACCGCAGGGGATTGAGGTTGAGTACACCCTGGCCTTCCCGCCGACGCTGACACCCTCGCAGCTTGAGCAGTTGAGAGCGGAAGTGACTGGGAAGCCGGATCATCCAAAGCGAGATCGATATGAGAACGAGAATCGTAGGGCGACACGCGGGCCGGACATCGCGAAAGCTCGGATCGCATGGTGGGACTTGCGACTGGCTCGGGTGGGACAGGAGCAGCAGTGGTCGTCGCATGGATACGCGGATTGTGCAGTTTCAGGCGAGCAGATGTGGGTACTGACAAGCACGAGCTTGATCGCGGCTGACGGGCAGACGCCGCATGGCAAGCACGTTGAATACCGCTATGACAAAATCGTACGCGCGGGTGCCGTGCAGCTTTCCGGCCTGATCTCAGGTGGGCTCAGCGGGCCATTTACGCTGGATCCGAGCACGACTGTCGTGAAGATGACTAAGCGGCAATACGCGGTGGAGATTTTCAGCGAGAACCGCGCCGAACACATGAGTGCTCTGATCACCTGGGATGGAGCGAGGGGCCGAGTTGATCGTGCAGCCCTGGGCAACCACACGAAGATTCCGGAATTGGTGATGTGGACGTATGAGGCCTCGGAGTGGAGTGATGTGCCGGGTTTGGGCTGGATGGCTCGCAAGCTGAAAAGGACGGATGCCGATGGAGAAGTGTGGGTGCTCAACTTGCAATCTGCACACACCATACCAAAGAGCGACGTTCTTGTCGCTACGGCGGTGCCTGAGAACCATCTGGAA
This sequence comes from Phycisphaerales bacterium, assembly GCA_043788295.1. Lineage (GTDB taxonomy): Bacteria > Planctomycetota > Phycisphaerae > Phycisphaerales > UBA1924 > UBA2396. The sequence goes on along the minus strand of JAYVUC010000167.1, from coordinate 10,018 downwards.
GATCCCTGGAGAGGGAAGTTGAACCTTACCCAGATCGACGACTTTCGCGCCGACAAGCGAACCCGTACCGTGATTGATGAAGCATCCGGTGTCAAAAACGTCCAACCAGTTGTGTTCGAATCACGCGGCGATTGGCTTCGCTGGGTTGGGTGGGTATCCGGGGCAGTGGTAGCCTCAGCAGTCTTTGGCGTTTGGGCGTACAAGCGTATGTCCGCCCGTTCTGGTGTCTTGCGTTCGGGAGGTTTCAAATGAATCGAAACATTGTCGGTGCGGTTCGTGTTCTTGTTCTTCCCTTTCTCGCAGCAGTCGGCGTGATCGTTGGAGTCGCCGCAGCACAGCCGGGCGGTGCACCGCCTCCGACACCTGTCTGCGTGATCACTGATGACAAGTATGCCTGCGATGGATTCAGTCTCAATGGCTGCCCCGTTATACCGATCGAAAGCCCGTCGTGCCCGAACATTCATCCGCGTAACTGCAACAACTCGGCTGATCACGCCGCCGTCGGCAATCAGGCAACTACTCCATCAAACGCAACGTGCAGGTATTACAAGCAGAAATAGAATGCTCAAAGCCAGTGCGAGCAGGATGGGCTGTTGGAATATTCGCAAAACTTTTCATGCAAGGCCGGCAGTGGAACGACCTGCCCGGCGTGTCCTCCAATTAGTCCCTAATGTGCGCGTGGTGAATCAACGCGAAATGCCTCCGTGAACCTGGGAGTTGGTCGATGAGCACCATTGGGCGTGTCTGGGTGTCGTTGGCATATGTCACCATGCTGGTGTTGGTTGCAACGGCGTGTCTCAAACTCGCGGACTTGCGAGAGTTTGAACTCGCGCTTTCGACGTGGACGCTCCTGCCCGAGTTCACGCGAAAGACGCTCGTCGTGCTGGTACCGACCGTGGAACTTGGAGTCGGCGTCGCGTTTCTGCTGGGCGTTCAACGCCGGGCCGCCGCGATCGCCGCCGTTGCGTTTCTGTTCTCCTCCGCCTCGCTGTATGGCCTGCACCTGGCGATGGGGCAGAAGCCAAACTGCGGGTGCGCTGGCGTGCTGCAGGAGTTCGCGTGGGCCCGCACCGAGGGGATCATGCTTCTTGGCCGCAATGTCTCGCTCGCGCTGTTTTGTCTTCCCGCCATCATGAGGCCGCGCCCGGCGGTCGCACAAGTTTGTCAGGTCTTGGAGCAAAAAGAAAGCATAGAGGGCTCGACACGTGTAAGTGCGTTCACACTCATCGAGGTGCTGATCGTGATCGCGGTGATCGCGGTGCTGGTCGGACTCTCGCTGCCAGCGCTTGCCAAAGTGCGAAGCTCGGCGCGGCGTACGCACACGCTCTCGCTCCTCTCCACCCACGGTGCAAATGTTGCGGTGTACTCGGCGCAGTACAAGGACTTGTTTCCGTACTGGGGCAATCCGACGGGCCCGGCGACGTGGAAAGCACCCGAATGCCCGATCGCGCTCACCTACACGTACTTCTACGGCGACTACTACTGGCACATCACCATGCCCGATCTCTATTCTGGCGCGAACATCGCGACGCTCGCGCCCAAGGGACACAGCTTCGAGTATTGCATGTCGTGGTTCGTCTTCTCGTCGGCACTGCGTACACGGCCCGAGTTCTGGAACCCCTCCACCCGCACCGGCCCAGAGCAGTGGGGGCCGGTTCGCGCCGACGAGGTGAGCTTTCCCAGCACGAAGGTGCTGTTCAAGAACGCGTCGCTATCGCCCGACGACAAGACGCAGGGGCGCGATTCGGTGGCTGCGTGCGATGGGCACGCCAAGAGCCTGCCACGCGAGCAGCTCCTGCCGGGGTACTTCAACGGCGAGGGTGCCTGGTTCGGGTCGTGGTTTCACTTAGACGATCCAGGATTGCACACCATCGACGGCGCGCGCGGGCGTGATATCGCAGGCGGTCAATAGCATATGAAATTCGGTGTATTTTCACACCGGATGGGGCAGATCCTTGACCCAGGGCCCGTTGCCCCTAACCCTGTCTCATGGCGACTCTGACACGTCCGCAATCCGGTCCTGCGTCCGCCCCCTCCTCACAACCTTTCCCACAAGGCTTCTCGAAGATCGCGCTCGAGGGGATCACCTTCGATGACGTGCTGCTCTTGCCGCGGCGGTCGGGTGTGATGCCCGCGGATGCGGACCCGAGCACGAGGCTGACGGCGGGGATTCGGCTGCACATTCCGATCCTTTCGGCCCCCATGGACACGGTGACCGAGTCGGCGCTGGCGATTGCGCTGGCGCAGGAGGGCGGGCTAGGTATCATCCATAAAAACCTTTCGGTGGAGGCGCAGGCCCGCGAGGTGCAGAAGGTGAAGCGATCGGCGAACGGGATCATCACCGAGCCCCTGACGCTGGTGCCGTCGGACACGGTGGCGCGGGCGAAGGAGCTGATGCGGGCGCACAATGTGTCGGGGTTTCCGGTGACGGAGGACTCGCCGGCGAATCAGCGTGGCAAGGGGAAGGTGTTGGGGATCATCACTCGGCGGGATCTGAAGTTTGTGGAGGATCTTGCGACGACGGTGGGGCAGATGATGACGCCGCACTCGGCGGCGACTCCCCTGGTGACCGCGCCGATCACGACGACGCTGGAGCAGGCCGAGCGGATTTTGAATGAGAACAAGGTGGAGAAGCTGATCCTTGTGGACGATCAGTTCCGGCTGTGCGGGCTCATCACGATTCGGGATATTGACCGCGCGAGCCAGTTCCCCCGGGCGTGCCGCGACGTGAGGGGGCGGCTTCGGTGCGGTGCGGCGGTGGGGGTGATGCAATTCGACCGGGTCGAGGCTCTGCTCGCCGCGGAGGTTGATTTGCTCGTGGTTGATACCGCGCACGGGCACAGCGAGAACGTGCTTGCGACAGTGAAGGAGATCAAGAGCCGGTACAAGGTGGAAGTGATGGCGGGCAACATAGCGACGGCCGACGCGGCGTTCGATCTCATCGAGGCGGGCGCGGACGCGATCAAGGTGGGCATTGGGCCGGGGTCGATCTGTACGACGCGGGTGGTGACGGGCGTGGGCGTGCCGCAGATCACGGCGATCATGCAGGCGGCCGAGGGTGTGGCGAGATCGGGGCGCGATGTGCCGATCATCGCCGACGGGGGCATTCGCCACTCGGGCGATATTCCCAAAGCGATCGCGGCGGGTGCGTCGGCGGTGATGATGGGCTCGCTCTTTGCCGGGCTTGACGAGGGGCCGGGCGAGGTGGTGATTTTCCATGGGCGGCGGTACAAGAGCTATCGCGGGATGGGGAGCGAGGGGGCGATGAACGCGGGCTCGGCGGATCGTTACCGACAGGCCGAAAAATTGGACAGCGACGGTATGGCCAAGCAGAAGTTCGTGCCCGAAGGCGTCGAGGGGCTGGTGCCCTATCGCGGCTCGCTCGCCGACTTTGTGTACCAGCAGGTGGGTGGCCTGCGGAGCGCGATGGGTTATACCGGCTGTCGCACGATTGATGAACTTCGGACCGATGCACGGTTCTGCAAGGTGTCGGGCGCGACGGTGGTGGAGAACCACCCGCACGACATCAAGATCACGAAGGAATCGTCCAACTACATGGTCGAAACGAGCCACGAGTGACGCCGCGAAACGCTGGAATACTGATCGTCGCTTTGGCCGCGTTCGCCGGGGTTCTCGCGCCGCGTGCGATCGGTCAGCCGCCGGCGGTAGATGCGAAGGCGGTGCCGACGGTAGAGGGCTCGCTCGCGCAGCTTCACGCGGCGTATCGCGCGGGCCCGGTCTCGGATCGCGTCACGGTGAAAGCGTTCACAGGCACGAAAGAGCGGCGTGTGCAAGTCGTGCTGTACGCCGACGCGGGCGACTCAACGAAGGATCGGCCCGCGCAGGTGCGGTTGGATTTGCAGCAGCTTCAGATCCACGCGATGTCAGGAAAGGTTGTTGCGCTCAACCGCTTTGAGCGCGCGACGTGCTTCGAGTCGCCCTACACGAGCGACATTCCCGCGGCCTTGGCAGCGCTGTTTCGGCCCCTGCCCTTGCCGCAGCTGTCGCTGACGATGGGGACCGATACGGCGCTGAAGTCGCCCGTGCCGCTCGCGCCCGACACGGTGTGGAACTCGGCCGAGGTTGCGACCGAACAGGGGCGGGCGATGATCGTGCTCAGGGGGCGATCGTCGGCGGGTGACGTGTCGCTCACGATGGAGAAATCGACGGGCCGGCTGCGAAAGTTCTCGCTGGTGCTCGCTTCGCCGTCAGCGGGCGGGATGACGCGACTGGAATTGATCTCATCTCCGGCGGAAGCGGGCGACCCGAAGAAATGGGGGCTTGAGACGCAAGGACGGACGCGGGTTGCATCGCCCAGCGAGCTTGCGCCAAGGCGGGCGTCGCTTGCGGCGGGCGCGTCTGTGAAGAACGCGTCGCTCGTCACCGCTGAACTTGCGTCGGTCTCGACGGAGAGCCTCTTCGCGAAGGACAAGGCGGGCAAAGCCCCCGCAGCGCTGGTGCTGGTTTGTTTCCGCGTGGATGGCGAGGGGAACATCACGAAGGACACGCAAGCCGCACTTGGTGCGGCGGTGCGAGCCGCGACCGATCCCAGCGTGCTCAGGGCGGGCGGGGTGGTGATCAGAGGCGTCGGGCTACTGGGCTTTACGGAGATCGATCCGGTTCGCCTTGGGCAGCTGGCAGAACAGTGGGCCAAGCTGGCCGGTTCGCACGGGGATGGTGCGGGCGCGGGGCTGCTGTTCAGCTCGTCGCGAGTGCTGCAGGTGGAGCACGCGGGGCAGGCGGCCGACACGCAGATCGTGGTGATCGATAGAGAGGAAAGGACGCTGGCGGCATTCAGCGCGGACGGTCAGGCGGACAAGGAAGGCGAATCGGCGGTGGAGATTGTGAAGGCGATCGTTGTGGCTGCGGCACCAGCGGTTGTGCCGGTTGCGGCACCGACTGCGAAACCCGTGCCGGTTTCCGCGCCGCCAAAGTGATCGTGCTACCAAAGCGGAACCGACCGACGCAAGGGCCGCCGGTCGGTGGTTCAATCATGGTGAGTGCTTTGGCAGGCCGCCGTTTAGCTGGCCTGCGCCCGAGGGTGTGCCTTGTTGTACGCCTCCTGCACGCGATGGGTCGACAGGTGTGTGTAGACCTGGGTCGTGCTGAGCGACTGGTGGCCCAGGAGTTCCTGCACGCTGCGGAGGTCGGCTCCGTTGTCGAGCAGGTGCGTGGCGAACGTGTGACGCAGCGTGTGCGGGCTGATCGTGGGGTCGAGGCCCACCGCCTTGAGATACTTGTCGAGCTTGCGGCGGACGGAGCGGCTGCTCAGGCGGCCCGAGTGCTTGTTCATGAACAGGGGCTTGCGGACAAGTTCCTGCGACGCCTTGCCCTCGGAGGCCAGGAGCTCGATGTAGCGGTTGATGGCGCGGAGGGCGTGGCTTCCCAGGGGAACGATGCGCTCCTTCTTGCCCTTGCCGCGGACGTGCAACGCCTCGCCCGAGATGTCGAGGTCCTCGTGGTTGAGTCCCACCAGCTCGCTGACGCGCAGGCCGGTGGAATAGAGCGTCTCGAGCATGGCGCGGTCGCGGCGGCCCAGCACGTCGGCATCGCTGGGAGCGGCGAGGAGCTTCTCGACTTGTTCGATGGTGATGGATTTGGGGAGTCGCTTGGACTGCCGCGGGGTGCGGATGACGGTCATCGGGTTGGTGGCGGCAAGCTCGCGGCGGTCGGCCCACTTGTAGAATGAGCGGAGGGTGGCGATCTTGCGGGCCATCGTGGCGGGCGAGTACTGCTGCTCGCCTAGATAGGTGAGGAACCCGCGGATGAGATCGGACGAGGCCTTCCTCACCGACTCGGTCAGCGTGGCGGTTTTGGTGCCCCCGGGAATGGTGATCCCGCGCGGATAGTCGGCCTCGAGCGCGGCGCGTTCCTTGGCGTCGTCGGGGGAGACCCCCAGCTCGTCGGCGAGGTATTCGGCGTACTGACGGAGGTCCGCGCCATAGCACCGGGCGGTGTACGGGCTGAAATGCCTCTCGTCGGCGAGGTACTTGGTGAAGGCTTCAACGATTGGAAGAACGGCCATGTTCAAACTCCTGCAATCTGAGGTCGGGCGAGGGAGTCGTTCCCAGCCTCAGGACCATCCAACTATCGGTCCAACTCACATGGGGCGTGACTCGGACCATACCTACCCATCTACGAACAGTTGGACCACGCGGTTCGCGGCAACCGGATCAGGGAATTGTTCTCGTACTCAGCCTGATTTCGTGCGTGATCAGGGCGACATCGACCCAGTCGAGCCCAATATCGCGGCGTAGCACGCTGCGGACGGCCTGAACGGCCTTGGTGGCGTGGAGCACCTCAAACTTGAAGATCCAGCGGTCGCGGCCTTTGGTGAGTCGCACTTCGCAGAGTCCCTCCGAGACCGGCCCGGGCTTGGCTTCGAGCGATCTCGTCAATAATCTACGCTTTGGTTCGCGCTTTGGTTCCATAATATCCCCCGGGTTCGTGAGGCTCGGTCAATGCTCGGTGGCCAGGGTTGGGTGGTCCTTTGGGGCCGAGTTGCGTGCGGCGACTTGCGGCGCGAGGCGGACCCATTCCTGCTGGACGAGCCTCGACACGGTGAAGCTGGCGGCGAACTCGCAGAACATCGGTGCGCTGGTGGTGTAGGTGCGCCAGCCGGCGGCGGTGCTCTGGCGGTGGCGGCCCTGCGCGTACTGCCTGACATCCACGAGCACCTGGTGGTTTTTGGAGTCGAGCGTTTCCGACGCCGTCGCCACGACACTGGAATTGGTACGTTTCGCGGGTTGTGGCGGTTCGCCGGACGCGGCCTCGAGCTTGCGTGTGTCGATGGACTGGTTGTCGGTGGAGCCGGGAATCATTGCGCCGGGGCGGGCGACCAGCGCGAGCGAGAGCCCCACAATGAGGTCGTAGGGGTCGTAGGCGGTGATGGAGCCGACGATGATGCCGTCGGCGCCCATGGCGGCGGCGAGCCTGAGCGCGTCGGCGGGGGAATTGATCGAGGTCATTTGCAGGGCCCGCATCGTTTCGATGGTTCGGTTGAGCGGGAGGCAGCGCACGCCGTGGACCTGCTCGGCGGCCAGGACGATCTTGTCGCTGATATCAAACACGTCGGCGCCACTGGTGCCCGATTCGTTGCGAAGCGGGACGACGGCCCAGAGAACTTCGCCCGAGGCGGCGCTATACGGCGCGACAACAACTGTGGGGGCAATCAATGGATCTTGGGCGGTCGTGACACAGCCGGTGAGCGAGAGGAGAGACGCCGCGCAGATGTAGATGCAACGCGAGAGAGGGGAGCGAAAGTTGAACGGTCGAACCATGGCGGCGCACCTCGACATGCGGTCCACGAGTGGGCCGCCGGGAACCTTGGAGTCATCGTGGCCCCGGTGGGCACGAATAACACCTCGACTCCTATCGGTTTGGCGTTGCTGCTGGGGTTATATCCGCGGGTTCATCGGCGGCGGCGGTCGTCTTTAGCATGTTCTCGGGTCCGGCTGGCTTTGCGGCGTTGCGGGTGACGTGGGTCTTGGCACCTTGCGATGCGCCGGAGTCCATGGCGACGACCACCGGGCCCAGGTCCATCGACCAGATATTTTCAAGTTCCCGGCGCGGGGACATGAAGACGAGGCGGTTGCCCGGGCCCCAAGAGGGAAGCAGGGCGATCGCGGATGAGTCGGTGAGCTGGGTCTTGCCGGTGCCGTCGATGTTCTGCACCCAGAGGCGGGCGGAGGTCGGTCGGGCGTCGATGGCGAGCCTTGAATCGACCGTGCCGGCGGCATCGCGCGGGATCGGTACTTCGGAATACGCGATGCGCATGCCGTCGGGGCTCCAGGTCGGATTGATGAGCGCGGACGCGGGGTTTGACGCGAGCTGCGTGACGTTGGACGTGCGGTTGTCCTTGAAGTCCAGGGTCCAGATGCCGAACGTTCGCGTGCCGCGTTCGCGGCTCACTTGATAGAGGATGCGGTCGGTGCCGTCGGTACCTGTGCCGGCGACGGGGCACCACTGCGGGAACATGCCAAAGCCCAGGAAATGCGACACGGCGGTGTTGGGGACGGCGGTGATCCAGAGTTCCCAGCGATTGCTGGCCTCGCCCATGCGACAGAACGCGAGACGCTCGCCATCGGGCGACCACGTCGGGTGGAGCTCGTCGGCGGGGTCGCTCGTGACGCGCACAGCCTGGCCGCCGGAGAAGGGGACGACGTAGATGTCCCAGTTTCCGCCGCGATTGGAGGCGAAGGCGACTTTGGTGCCGTCGGGGCTCACAGCGGGCATCACATCATCGTGCGGGTCGTTTGTGAGCTGTGTGACGACTTCGGAGTCGATGTCCTTGATGTAGATGTCGGAGGTGTGGCGGTGCTGCGTGCTGGAGAAGATGAGCTTCTTGCCGTCGGGTGTGATGACGGGGTCGAAGTCGGCACCGACGGGTGAGAAGGTGACGCGCTGCACGGGCGAGCTGCCCATGGGTTCGGCGGGCGAGGCGTCGCCGCGGGGGGCGTCGGGGAACGAGCCGTAGGGATACGGATTCATCGCGGTGGGGGACTCGGCGTGCATGTCGACGACGGGCTCGTTTGCGGCGACACGCGACGCGCTCGATTGCACGGCGGCAACGCTTGTGGGCGACGTGTTGGTGTCGTTTGCCGGCGCGGCCTTGGGAAGGCCCGGTGCGGGTGTTGGCTTGGGTGATGTGCGTGTGACGGCGTCGGCCAGGTTTGACGCGCGCGTGCAGCCCGACGGAGCGAGGCCGGCGGATGTGAGCAGGATGGTGATGCCGATCATTGAACACGAGAAATGTGAGCGATGCATGTCTGTGGAATCGGTCAAGAGTGGACGAGAGTTGAGTCCGCATAAACCCCGGAATCAGAAAAATCATCCGCGCTGGTTGGGAGCGCAAGAAATGCCCCGGACAGGAACCCCACCACGAGTTCCCGTTTCCGGGGCGATTGCTGCGATTGATATATTTCGACCGATTGGCCGCGACGTGTGAGTCGAAAGAGGCCGGTGATCAGTCGAGCGGTTCGGCGGAGCCGATCGCGGCGGTCGCGTCGGGGTCGCCCCATGCTTGGGCGGTGCCACGGGGCGAGTTGCCCCAGCGGAGGTGGTCGAGATAGCTCTTGAGACGGCGATCGCTGAAACCTTCGAGGAAGTCGATGGGCGTAGTCGGAGCGAACTTCTCGATGGCCTGGATGATCTGGAGACGAGACCAGGGCTGCTCGGCCTGGCCGGCGGGCAGGGTCGCGTCGTCATAGAGCGTTTGGGCGGATGTCGATTCTGTCAGCATGGCACACACCTCACGACCCGAGATAACCGGGCGGAATGGAGTGATCGGATGGTGGGCGCGTGTGTGTGGAACGTATAACCAAGAGCGGACCTAAAAGTCTCGGAACCCAGTTCGGCGAACTGGACCACCATACCTTGAGCAAGATGAGCAAAGACGAGCGACAAGTCGGGTGGGAGTCGGTGGTTGACGAGGGCGGGACAATTTTGGGACAGCGTGCGAGCGAGACGCTGCTTTCGGGAAATCCCGGAGCCTGGTCGGGGCGTGTGATTGCGCGGTCGGGCGCGATGGAGGGTGAGGAGCCGGAGCGGGCGGCGTTGCGTATGTGGGGTGGGGAGGGTGTGGCGGCGCTGGATGCGGGAATCGAGCGGTGGCTTGGTGCGAGGGCGGGTGATGGGCGGCTTTGTGTGTGGCCCAACGCGGCGGATGTGGTGTCGGACCTGCCGTCGTGTTTGTCGATGCTGCGGCGGTGGGGCGGGCGCGGGGTTGAGGCAGTGTGCGATCCGGCAGCGATGATGACGGCGGCGATGACGCGGGTGGGCGATGACTTTGTGCTGCGCGTGATGGAAACGCTTGCGGAGCATCCGTCGGTGGCGATGGTGGTGATCGGAAACGGGCTGAGTGAAAAGCAGGCGAGGGTGGTGAGGGAGCTCGCGAGCGCGGGAGGGAAGGGGATTGTTGCTCTAAGCAGTAAAGGAGGGGAAGAGAGAGCACACCACAGGGGCACGGAGAAACAGAGAGAAGAAAGAGGCAGAAAGTGAAAGGAAAATGTGAGAGGGC
>JAYVUC010000166.1:0-19778 GCA_043788295.1 Phycisphaerales bacterium | reverse complement strand
CCGCGCCGGGGATATGGGCTCCGCTAGGGGAAGGACTCTCGTTGTACGCCCCGGCCTGGATGAACCCGCCGGGAGAAGAGATCGTCGCTTGAGAAATGTCGGCGCTCGCCCGTGGTCCGATGCCGCCCGCCAACCCAAACCCCAACGCGATCGACGATACACAAAGTAAGTTTTTCATCGTTGGTTCCCTTTCACTGATCCGTGTTCTGACATCTCGTTTCCGCCGACTTCCGCTCCTCTATCACCGACACTCGACATTCACATCCGACTTGTGGCGTCGCGATCCTTCCTGCGCCACTGGCTTCGCGTCGGTTGCTCCCGGACTGGTCCAACGGTCCGGGCGACCTCAGTGGCACGGGCCCAGCCTGCTCGGATCGGATCGTGGATGGAGCGGGCGAGAGCAGTGTGCGCGGCGTGTGACATGGGCGGCATGGTACGTGACGGGGTGCCCGGCCACAAGCGGAATATTTGCGGAGGCGGGCTGGTAGTGTGGGCTGGTGGTGTTGGGGTTGAAGGGCACCGTCTCGGCGTTTGGGTTGGCGGTGTCGGAGGTGAACTGGCCCTTATTGGACACGGAGAAATGGTCAAATGGGCGGGTGGCGTGGGTTTATTGCGAGTGGTGCGGCGCGCCGGTTGTCCCGGGCGTTGTTGCGTCGTCCGATCCCCACGCACGACGCGCCGAAGCGGCGGGTCGTGGCACCCTGCACCAAAAAGCACGCCTCGGAGAGGTGTGCTACCTCAAAGGCAAGCGTCCCCCCCCCGGCTTGCGCCGGGGGCTCTGTTAGCGGCGGCGGCGGGTGATGAGGCCGAGTGCGGCCACGGCGAGAGTGGCGGTGCCGGGTGCGGGTATTTGGGGGATCTGGAAGAGGACCTGGAAGCCGGGTGTGTCCCAGCCGGGTTTGCGAGATTCGACATCGACGTGGAGCGTGTAGATGCCCGGGCCGAGTACGCCGGTGAACAAGAACGGGCCGGGGGCAACGCTGTAGCCGCCGGGCCCGTTGAGTGTGACGTCGCGGAAGACGGGATCGTTTGGCGGCGAGATGCCGGGGACTCCGACGACGCCGCTGAGGTTGTAGAAGTAGGGCGAGGTGAGCTCGAAGGAGACGTCGCAGGTGACGCGCCCGCGAGTGGCCCCGCTGCCGGCGAAGGCGCCGACGGTCTGGGCAAAGGTGCCGGTGATGGAGATGAAGGTGCTCTGGAGGTCGGAGGTGATGGTGGTGAGCGATGTGGACTGGGCGAAGTTGTTGGGCCCGATCTGGACGGAGGCGAGGGCGCTGACGGAGTCGTTGTAGATACCGGAGCCCGAGGCGCTGGCGGACTGGGAGTTGGACCCGCCGCCGATGGAGGCCGACGCGCTGAGCGAGCGGGTCTGCGTGTACCCGACGTAGCCGATTTGGGCGAAGGCGACGGAGGACGAGGCGGCAAGGGCGAGCAGGGCGGCGAGTTTCATGTGAACTGAGCTCCATGAGAGTGGCGGTGTACTCAGTATCCACGCGAGCATGGGCTTCCTTGCGCGAAATCCGGGATCTGGTCAAAAGAACCCATCGGTGGTGCCGAATCTCATACGGCGAGGGCATTGCGGATCGCTGCGAGAGACTTCAGCAGCGCGGGGATGCTCGCAAGCGGCTGCACCGTCGCGGCATCCGACAACGCCTTCGCCGGGTCGGGGTGGCACTCGATGAAGACGGCGTGGACACCGGCGGCGACGGCGGCGCGGGCGAGGAGCGGGGCGCGGTGGGGTTGGCCGCCGGTGCGGTCGCCTTCTGCGCCTGGGAACTGTGTCGAGTGCGTGGCGTCGAAGCACACGGGAGGAGAGCCGCCGGGCGTGGGGAGTTCGAGGAGGTCGCCCAGGCCCGCGAAGTCGTTGACGAGGCGGTGGTAGCCGAAGAACGTGCCGCGATCGGTGAGCATGACGTTTGAGCAGCCAGCCTCGAAGAGCTTGGTGACCGCGCCCTTCATCTCGACGGGGGCCATAAACTGGCCCTTCTTTACGTTGACGGCGCGGCGGTGCGTTGCGGCGGCCTGGCCTGCGGCGAGCAAGAGGTCCGTCTGGCGGCAGAGGAACGCGGGTATCTGCAGCAGATCGACCACGCGGGCGGCGGGCTCAGCCTGCGAATGCTCGTGGATGTCGGTCGTCGCGGGTACGCCCAGTTCGGCTTTGACCTTGGCGATCCATTCGAGGCCGCGTTCGAGGCCCGGGCCGCGGGCGGAGTGGATCGACGAGCGATTGGCCTTGTCGAAGCTCGCTTTGAAGATGTAGGAGAGGCCCAGCGAGCGGCAGGCATCGCGGACGGTGCGGCCGATGGTGAGGGCCTGCTCGAGCGATTCGAGGACGCAGGGGCCGGATATGACGGCGAGGGGCTGGCTCGGGCCGATCTGGACTGGGCCGACGGTGCAAAGGCGTGAGGGCATGGAGAAGAATAGACGAAACTCGGGGCGGCGGGTGCCGAAGGATGGGCGTGGGGGGGTGACGCGGTGAGAGGGTGCGCGGTGACGCCGAGTATGGTAAGGTGGCGTGATCTCATGCTGAAGATTTCCAACCTCCGAAAGTCGTTTGGCTCGCTCGTCGCGGTGGATGATGTCTCGTTTGAGATCGCCCGGGGCGAGGTGTTCGGGCTCCTGGGTCCCAACGGGGCGGGTAAGAGCACGACGATCAACATGGCGATCGGCGTTCTGTCGCCGGATTCCGGGAGCGTTGAGATTGAGGGCGTCGGGTCGCCGGTGCTTGCCGAGGCACGGCGGAAGATCGGCGTCGCGCCGCAGGCCCTTGCGCTGTATGACGAGCTGAGCGGGCGAGAGAACATCGAGTTCTTCGGAAGGCTGCAGGGGCTTTGGGGTGCTGGGCTTCGCCAGCGGGTGGACGCGGTGCTGGAGGCGGTGGGGCTGTCTGATCGCGGCAAGGACAAGGCGGGCGAATACTCGGGGGGCATGAAGCGGCGGCTCAATCTCGCGGCGGCTCTCGTACACGATCCTGAGGTTGTACTGCTCGATGAGCCGACGGCGGGGGTCGATCCGCAGAGCCGAAACAACATCATCGAGATGGTGCAGACACTGGCCAAGGCGGGCAAGACGATCATCTACACAACGCACTACATGGAAGAGGCCCAGAAACTCTGCGACCGAGTGGGGATCATGGACAAGGGGAAGATTCTGGCGATGGGGAAGGTCGATGAACTGGTCTCGCGTTTCGGCGGCGACTCGGTGGTCACCATCCGGCGCGGGGAGCAGGAGGACGTTGAGCGCACGACAGACCCGGTCGGTGCGATCCAGCGTGCGATGGTGGGGGGTGGCAGCAATGTCTCGGGTGTGCGGATCGACCGACCTGACCTCGAAATGGTTTTCCTGTCGCTCACTGGCCGCAAACTACGGGACTGATACATGCTCGCGATTGCGATGAATGACCTTCGTCTTCTCTTCCGCGACAAGGCGGCGGCGTTTTTCACGTTCGTGTTTCCGCTGCTCTTCGCCATTTTTTTCAGCTTCGTGTTCAAGGGCGCGGTCGGGGGCGGGGGCAAGATGCCCGTCGCGCTGTTCGACGAGGACATGACCGCGGCTTCGGGCAGGTTGATCGCCGATCTCGCTGCCGATGATTCGATCGAGGCGACGAAGGTCGAGAGCCGCAAGGAAGGGACCGAACTTGTCCGCAAGAGCAAGGCAACTGCTCTGGTTGTCGTGCCCAAGGGGTTTGCCGATGGAGCCGACGGGATGTTCACGGGCGGGAAGATGCCGCTGGAGGCGATCGTCGATCCGTCGCGTACGGCCGAGGCGGGGATGCTCACGGGCAAGCTCAACGAGCTTGCCTTTCGGCAGATGTCGACGATGTTCACCGACAATCGGCGGATGAAAGACATGCTCGATAAGGCCCGGGGGCAGGTGAAGGGCTTCGCCGCCGACGGCTCGCCGCGGAGCGATGCGTTTATGAAGTTCTTTGAGGGAGCCGATGGGCTCTCGGCCCAGCTCGAAGAAATCCAGAAGGAAGATCAGCAGAAGCCATCGAGCGACGGTGCGGCGAAGGGTTCAGGGTTCAATCCGGTTGATGTGAAGATCACGCAGCTCTCGGCAAACCCCGAAGATGGGAAGAAAGAGCCGCGGAAGTCGACCGATTTCTCGTTCCCGCAGGGGATCGCGTGGGGGCTGATGGGATGCGTGATCGGCTTCGCGGCGTCGCTCACGTCGGAGAAACGCCGCGGCACGCTCATCCGCCTCACGACCGCGCCGATCTCCAAGGCGCAGATTCTGGGCGGCAAGGCACTGGCGTGCTTCACCGCCTGCATCACGGTTCAGGTGCTGCTCATCGGCACTGCGGTGGCGATGGGCTCGCATGTCGACTCGTGGCCCACACTTCTGGCGGCGATTCTGTCCGCAGCCATCGGATTTGTCGGCATGGCGATGCTGCTGGCGAGCCTCGCTGGGAGTGAGGAGGGCGCGGGCGGGATGGCGCGGGCGGTGCCGATGATCCTGGCAATGATCGGCGGCGGGACGATCCCGCTCATTGCGATGCCGCCGTTCGTGAAGACGCTGTCGAACATCAGCCCGTTCAAATGGGCGATTCTGGGCGTCGAGGGCGGCATGTGGCGCGGCTTCACGCCCATGGACATGCTGCTTCCATGCGGCATCCTGGTCGGGCTGGGCGTGGTGTGCTTCGCGGTGGGCGTGAACAGGCTGAAGTGGGAGTGAAGGGCACAGGCAAGATGCCCGTGTTATGCCGAGAAGCTGCTGCCGCAGCCGCAGGTGCTGGTGGCGTTGGGGTTGTTGAAGACAAACCCGCGGCCCATCAGCTCATCGCGGAAGTCGACGGTGACGCCGCCGAGGTAGAGCATGCTCTTGGGGTCGCAGATGATGCGGACACCGTGCATCTCGAAGGTCTCGTCGGTGTCCTTGACGGTCTCGGTGAGATCGAGAATGTAGGAGAAGCCCGAGCAGCCGCCGCCCTTGACGCCCACACGAAGGTGGACCTTGGCGGGGTCGAGTTCCTGGTCGGCGATGATTTTCTTGACTTCCTTGGCGGCCAGTTCAGAGAGAATGACGGGCGTGGTCGCGGGCTCGTTGGTGGTGGTTGTGCTCATGGTGAATCTCCTGTTTGATCCTAGCACTCGATGCCTTGGTGCCTCGTGGCTTGATGCCATCCCTGTTATCGACCAAAAAATCGGGCGAGAGAAAGAAGGCATCGAGTGAGGAGGTATCAAGGCAGGAGTTATGAGGACTTGGCGTGGTGATGGTCTTCGGTGGGCAGGCCGTTCTTTTTCCTGTAGTCCTCGATCGCGGCCTTGATGGCGTCCTCGGCGAGGACCGAGCAGTGGATTTTGACGGGCGGGAGGCTCAGCTCTTCTACGATCTGCGTGTTCTTGAGTTCGTGGGCCTGCTCAACGGTGCGGCCTTTGAGCCACTCGGTGGCCAGGGAGCTTGACGCGATCGCCGAGCCGCAGCCGAAGGTCTTGAACTTGGCGTCCTCGATGAGGCCGTCGGCACCGACCTTGATCTGGAGCTGCATGACGTCGCCGCACTCGGGTGCACCGACGAGCCCGACGCCGATGTCTTTGCGTTCCTTGATTTCTTTCTGGGTGCCGAAAGTCCCGACGTTGCGGGGGTTTTCGTAGTGGTCGATGATTTTGGGGCCGTAAGCCATGGATGAATCCTTTGGTTAGTGGTGCGCCCACTCGACCTTGCTCAGGTCGATGCCTTCTTTGTGCATGTCGTAGAGGGGGCTCATTTCGCGGAGTCTCTTGACGCTCGTGACGATCTTCTCGATTGCGTGGTCGATCTCGGCCTCCGTCGTCCAGCGGCCCAGGCTCATGCGTAGGCTGCTGTGCGCGAGGTCGTCGCCCACGCCGATGCCTTTGAGCACGTAGCTGGGCTCCAGGCTCGCGCTGGTGCAGGCCGAGCCGCTGCTGACGGCGATGTCCTTGACCGCCATCATCAGGCTCTCGCCCTCGACGAAGCCGAAGGAGATGTTGCAGATGTGGGGCAGGCGGCGGTCGCGGTGTCCGTTGATCGCGCACATGTCGAGCTGGGCGGTGATGCGGTCTTCGAGCTTCTTGCGCAGGCCCGAGAGCCGCGCGGCGTCCTTGTCCATCTCCTGCATCGCGATCTCGCAGGCCTTGCCAAGCCCGACGATACCTGTGACGTTGAGCGTGCCGGGGCGGAAGCCGCGTTCCTGCCCGCCGCCGTCGTAGATCGACTGAAGGCGGACGCGTGGCCTTTTGCGGCGGACGTACAGCGCGCCCACGCCTTTGGGCCCGTAGATCTTGTGCCCGCTGAAAGACAGCAGGTCGACGTTGTCCTTCTCGACGTTGGTGGGCATCTTGCCGACCCACTGCGTCGCGTCGGTGTGGAAGATGATCCCCTTCTCGTGGCAGAGTTTGCCGATCTCGGGCACCTCGTTGATGGTCCCGATCTCGTTGTTGGCCCACATGATGGTGACGAGGATGGTGTCGTCGCGGAGGGCCGCCTTGACCATCTCAGCAGTCACAAGCCCGTCGCGGGCGGGCTCGAGGAACGTGACCTCGAAGCCTTCCTTTTCGAGGCGCTTGCATGGGTCGAGCACAGCCTTGTGCTCGATGTTGCACGAGATGATGTGCCCGCGCTTGGGACAACCGGCCGGAGACTTCTCGTACATGTACGCAGCCCCCTTGATGGCGATGTTGTTTCCCTCGGTCGAGCCCGAGGTGAACACGATCTCCTTGGGGTCGGCGTTCAGCAGCGCGGCGACCTGCTCGCGTGCCACGTCCACCCCTTCCTCGCTCTCCCAGCCGTAGCGATGGTTGCGGCTCCCGGGGTTGCCGAACTTGGTTGTGAAATACGGGAGCATGGCCTCAACCACGCGGGGGTCGCACGGGGTCGTGGCGGCATGGTCGAGGTAGATCGTCTTGGTGGGGGCAGTTTGAGCATGAGACATTGGCGAGGCTCCGAGCGATCGAAAGGCCGCAATATCGGACATTTCAGGCTTGAATCAGAGATTGACTTCTGGCAAATGGTATGGCGTATGTGAGAACCAGTCGCGTTTGTGCGCGATTGTCCGTCCTCGATTCGAAGCTGTTTGCAGTTCGTGACCCTATTTAGGTCATACGAATCGGCTCTGAGGTTGGCCTCGCCAGTAAACTGAACGCGGCCGTCAACGTTTCGGCCATGACTACATGCCCTAGGGCGTTGGGATGGGTGCCGTCTGGGGCAAGAACCTTTGAGGGGTCGTGGGATGCCAGATCTGGGCCTAGGGGGGCGTGGGGGAATCCAAACTCGGCGGCGATCAACGCGGACGCGTGGCGGTACCGCGACACGATCTCGTCGGCGTGGGCCTGGCCGCCTGCGCGTTCCATCGCGGGGCGAAGATCGCGCTGGACGAGCGAGCAGAGGTGGGGCGTGCGGCTCGAAAGGTCGAGCCCGATTGCGCTCGTGAAGATCGCCGACGCGCCGTGGGAATCGATCAGGCGTGCGATAGCGGCAAGATCGGCACGGTAGGTCTCGATGGGGGTTCGACTCCTGACCACCGCGCCGTCGCTGATCACAAAGCGTCGCCAGTCAAGGTCCGCGTCATTGGCGCCGGTTGCAACGAGCACGATCGCGGGGTCGATCGAGGTGAGCAAAGCAGGGAGGGCTGCCAGCACGTCGGGCGTGCGGCGAAGCGCAACGGCGTTGACGACGAACTCGAATGATGCGAATTGGGCTGCGAGAAGATCGACGAACGTGGGGGTCAGACGCTCGGTGATGCTGGAGCCGTCGACCGAGAGAGCACCGGCGGCGATGCTGTCGCCCAGCACCAGCACCCGCGGGCGGCATTGCGTCCTCGAAAGGATATGTGAGCGACGGTTGCTCAAACGGACGCTCCCGGAATGCCCAGGATGACAGCCTTCGCGGTGTTGCCCTCGAATCGCAGGTCGATCATTCGTTTGAGCTTGCGTTTGACGCGCACGCCGCCGGGTGTGTGGAAGACGACTTTCATCTCAAAGATGCCCAGGGCGAGGTTTTTCATGAGGTCGGGATACTGGATGGTCGCCTGGCGGTGGATTTCACGCTCGACTTCCTGTGTGTCTGGGCGCGTGGTCTCGATGTGGATCTCCATCACCTCGCGGATGCCCTCGAGCAGAAAGACGACCTGCCAGTCGAAGGTGAGCCCGGGAACGGCGGTGATGATGCGCTCGAACATGAGCGGGTAGAGGTTGCCGCCGCTGGCGACGACGAGCTCATCGCGCCGGCCTCGCAGCTTGGCCATGTGGGGTGTGGGGATGCCGCACGAGCACCCGCCGGGGGTGATGCGGGTCACGTCGCGTGTGCGATAGCGGATGAGCGGCATGGTGCGGCGTGAGAGCGTGGTGAAGACAAGCTCGCCGAAACCATCCTCGTCGGGCTCGATAATCTCATGGGCGAAGTCCAGCACGTCGAGGTGGTAGCCGTTCTGGTTTGGGCAAGGCTGGAAGCCGATGCTCGTGGCCATCTCGACGCTGGCGTAGCACATCTTGACCTTTGCGGGCGACCAGACGCGTTCGATCCAAGGCACCGCCTCGGCGGGCATCTCTTCCGCGCCGCCAAGGATGACCTTGAGCGGCAACGGCCCGTGCCGCTCGGCGATCTCGGTGAGGCGGATGAGCCAGGTGGGTTCGCCCAGCACGACGTTGATGCGCTGCTGCGCGAGGCGGCGGTAGACCTCGATGGGATCGACCTTGCCGAACGCCTGGCAGAAGTTGCCATTGGCCATGAGCCCGTAGTGGCAGAGGAGGCCTGGAATCCAGATGGAGAAGTCGAAGCCGTTGGCGACGCGGTCGTCGGGGCCGATGCCCATCATGCGGAACCCGCCGGCGACGGTGCGGCCGATCTGCTCCCATTCCTTGCGGCTGTAGTAGACCTGCTTGTTTTTGCCGCTTGTGCCGCTGGACTCGAAGACGATCGCGGGTTTCTGGCAGATGAACTCTTCGGGGTTCTTGGCGATGTCGTCGGGCGTTGTGAAGAAAGTGCCCAGATCGGCCGGCTCGCGGACGCGGGAGGCGTCGATGCCGTGCTGGGCGAACATCCGCTTGTAGAACGGTGACTTGGCGGCGGCCCAGCGGACGGTACGACGAAAGCGGTCGAGGGTGATTCGCCTTGAGAGCCCGGCGGGGGTGTTGCGATAGACGCGCCCGACCATGTTGGGTGAGGCAAAGCGGGCGCCGAAATCGAAGATGGTTCCGAGCATGAAGGGTTCCGGGTGACTTGGGAGGTGGTCAGGAGATCGACTTCATCGCGACACGAATGGCCTGGGAAGCCTGCTCAACATCGGCATCGGTGTGAGCGGCGGAAGTGAACCAGCAGGCCATGCCCGACGAGTTGGCGTGGACACGCTGGTCGAGGAGCGATTGCCAGAAGGCGGCGTAACGGGCGGTGTCTGCCCGCGCGAGGTCGCGGTAGTGGCGGGGGGGCTCCTGGTCGTTCGTGAAGACGATCTGGAACATGCCGCCAACGCCCTGCACGACGCACGGGACGGCGAAGTCGTGCGCGGCCCGCCGTGTTGCTTGGGCGAGGCTTGTCCCGACGCTGTTGATGCGGTGCATAACGTGCGGCTGCGCGACGGTGCGGAGCGTGGCGAGGGCGGCGGCGGCGCAGAGGGGGTTGCCGTTGTAGGTGCCGCCGTGCTTGACGGTGTTGAGCCCGATGGGGGTCATGATGTCGCGGCGGCCGCAGAACGCGGCGATGGGGAACCCGCCTCCGATCGCCTTGCTGAAGACCGCGAGGTCGGGGAGGACGCCAAAGTGCTCCTGTGCGCCGCCCGGAGCGATGCGGAAGCCCGTGACGATCTCGTCGAAGATCAGCACGATCTTGCGGCGAGAGCATTCTTCCCGCAGGAACTCCAGGTAGCCCGGCCTTGGCATGATGCAGGCGTTGTTGGCGACGATGGGCTCGCAGATGATGGCGGCAAACTCGCTCTCGCCGCCCACGGTGTGCGCGTCGAGGATTCGCGTCAAGAGCTCGGGCTCATTCCACGCCGCGATGACCACCTCGCGCGTCGCCGAAGGCGGCATGCCGCGCGAGTGCGGAGCACTCAACGGCGACTCGATGGGCCCGGCCTCGGCGGGTGTGGGGCGGTTGCTGATCGCCAGCGCGTCGACCCACCCGTGATAGTGACCCTCGAACTTGAGGATCCGGTTTCGCCCTGTGAAGCCGCGAGCGGCGCGGACCGCGCCCAGAATCGCCTCCGATCCAGAGTTGGCATACCGCACCAGCTCGGCGCAGGGAACCATGCGGCAGATATGCTCGGCCAGCTCGACCTCCAGCGTGTTGCACGTTCCGAACATCGTGCCGAGCTCAAGCTGTTGCACGACGGCGTGGCGGAGCGTGGGGTCGCAGTGCCCCAGGATCACACTCCCGTAGCTGAGGAGAAAGTCCAGGAACTCGTTGCCGTCGGCGTCCCATATCCGCGAGCCTTGCCCGTGGGCGATGTAGAGCGGATGGGGCAGGCGACCCGCGGTCGTGGCTCGGGCGGAGCTGCTGATCCCGCCGGCGAGAACGGCTTTGGCCCGGTCGAACCACTCGCGTGAAGTGACGGCCTGATCGGCTGTCAGCGGGCCGGCTTCAGTCAGAGCTCCAGCTTGGTGACTCGTCGTAGCGGTTGAGATCACGCGGACTCCTTTTTCGGGGCCGGGACGGGCTGAGCATCTGATGCGGGGGCGAGTCCCGAGTTGCACCAACCAAGCGATATCGAGGCGAACATCTCAGCAGCGAGGGCGATGTCGGCGAACACCACATGCTCATCGACCGCGTGCGCGTGCGCAATATCTCCGGGACCAACGACCAGCGTGGGGGTGCCATAGAGCCCGGGCCGGACCCCGGACTCGCATCCTGAATTGAAGGCAGCCCAACCGGGAAAGGCGCGTCGGGCGTGAAATTCGTAGGCCCCCCTCGAAATGGCGCACAACGGGTCGCCTGCCGGGGCAAGCCGATGGCCCGCGTATCGCTCGGTGAACGCCACGCTGACAGTCGCGGGGTCGATGCCGCGGGACGCGAGCCCGGCGCGAAGCTCGCGGACAAACGCCTGCGGACGCTCGCGCGGATCGTCTTGGGGCAGCAGTTCGAGATAGCCGCCGATCGTGCAGCGGTCTGCGACCATGCCCTGCCATTCGCCGCCGCGGATTGTGTCGATGGTCATCGGGCGTGCGATCGGATAGAGCGTGAAAAGCTCGTCGGCCGCACGGTCGTTCCAGCGTGTTTCCATCTTGGCAAGCACGGACTGTACCGCGTGAGCAGCGGCAATGGCGTCGCGGCCCAGCCACTTGACCGTGCCGTGAACGGATCGGCCTGTTGTCGTGATCGTGAAGCGGCAACCCGCGCGCGAGGCGCAGCGAGGCAGGTTGGTCGTGGGCTCGAGGATGATCGAGGCGTCCGCGCGGTAGCCGCGAGCGACGCTCGACATGGTGCCCAGGCCCACGCAATCTTCTTCGCCGGGGACGATCTCCAGCAGCACGTCGCCGTCGAGCCCGCCTGGGTGTTCACGCGCGAGCGCCGCCATCGCCCACAGCGCGGCGACGAGCGGCCCCTTGGTGTCGCACGCGCCGCGACCGTACACAAGGCCATTCTCTACCGCGCCCGCCCACGGGTCGTGACGCCATTGCTCGGGATGTGGCGCGGGAACGACGTCGGAATGAGCGTTGAAGAACAGATTCGGCCCGCTGCCGCGCCCCGCGAGTTTGAGCACGAGTGTGGGTCTTCCAGTGAGCGGCTTGTGCGCGGGAAGGCCACCCTCACCCAGGCCGCGCTGGGTCCATGGGCCACGCCAGAGCGATTCGATTTCCGCTTCGGTCGTTTGCCAGAGGTCAACGCGAAGGCCGAATCGTTCACCCACACCCGCGAGAAACTCGACAAAGGGTTTCTCGTCGCCGCTGATGGAGCGGAAACGAATCGACTGGCTGAGAAGTTCGAGCATCTGCGGCGCAAGGGTCCGGATTGCGACAGACGCGCCCGGCATCGATCGATCTGGTGCGGAAGAAGTCATCGAACGTCAACGGACAGCTAGGAAACCACAAAGCCCGGCACCCACGCGGTCCGAAGCGTCGCCTCGACATCCAGGAGTGTCTCAAAGCGGATGAACGCGCGGCCTTCGGCGCCCAGAGCCTGGGCAAGGGCTCCCTTTGCGAAGACGAACTGCGCTTTGCGGGCGGCGCAGAGATCACTTCGGCCATCGCCCACGTAGAGGCCGACGCGGGCTGCCTCGCCAAGATCGCGTTTGGAAGCGCACTTGCAATGGGCCGAGGCCGACTCGCAGCTCGTGCTGGAGTGCGGACAGCTCAGCGTGAGCCCGTTGCCCGCGTGCTCGACATGGTTGGCGCGGATGTTGGGGAGCGGCACGCCGGCCTTGGTCAGGATCGTGCGGATGAAAGAGTCGATCCCGTCGCTCAGAATCGAGACAGGCACTGCGAACTCGCGCAGGAGCCTGAAGAGCGCGACCGCGCCGGGGTCGAGCTGCACCGAGTCGAGCTCGGTGGCGAGCTGCTCGGGCGTGATGTCGAGGAGGGCGAACTCGAGGGCGAGGCACTCGGCCGAGCCGATGAGCCCCAGTCGCCAGCGTTCTTCAACGAGCTTCCACGAGTCGTTGCGGGAGTATTTGCTGATAAGCAGATCAAGAAAGTCGCCGCGGGTGATGGTGCCGTCGAAATCGAGCCATGCCTGAGCGTTCTCAGGCCGCGGCAGCGCAAAGGGCAAGGGCGTGTGCGGCTGGGAGGTGGTGAGGTGAGGCAGGGTCGTTCGGGGCAATCGAATGGGCTCCGGGGAGAGGCGACGGCCACGAGTATATTCGCACGCCGCGAGCAACGGCGGGAGGGTGGGGAAGTCGCCGCGGTTGCCACCTAAACCACTCGGCAGGTGGCCCCGAAGGTTTGGCTCACGGACCGGGGAAGGATCGGCGTACCGAAGTTGAACATTTGTTCGGCCTGGCGGAACCTCACGGCCCCAACGTGGTATATTGGTGCGGTGTGGGGTCCATTATCGGGAGTGACCGATGCACATGCGTGCACATGCGTGCACATGCGTGCATACGCGAGCACATGCGGCTGGTCACTGACCGTGGCCGCCATGGCTGTTGGCATTGATGTCCATCACGTCTTTGGCCTGACTCGTGCGATGCCAGTCGCAGCGCAAGTCGTGAGCCCGCCGCCACCTGCACCACCAAAACACCCCCGCGTGATCCCAACGGCGGTCACACTGGGAACAGTCTGCCGAGGTGGCTCTTGAACCCTGGTGGCACTGATTCGTCATCGAATGGCGGCACAGGCGGCGGCGGTGGTGGTGGAACTGGCAACGGCGGCGGTGCGAGCGTGCGCTCAAACCCGAATCCTGATCCAGTCTGAGTGAGACATTTGGGCGAAGAATCCGGCCTCTGCAAGGAGGTCAGGAACGATGAAGAAGAGCAGATTTTCGGAAGAGCAGATCGCGTTCGCACTGAGGCAGGCGTAGTTGTGCTCCCGAATCTCGTCGAGCGTCGCGGCCTTGCAGAAGCCCGCGACCTCTGCGGGCGTGCCCTTGCGCTTGAACTCGCGGTAGACGGCGGCGATCATCTCGACCTCCTCGGGCGAGAGTTGCTTCTGTTTGCGGGACCCGGGGATGAGCACCCCGAGCTTGCGGCCGTCGATGAAGAGGACTTCGTTCTTCCGCGCGCGGAAGCCGTTCCCGCCCGCTCGGTTCTTCGACAGGAACCAGAGGCAGCAGGGGATCTGCGTGTTGGCGAAGAGTTGGCCCGTGAGTTGCACGATGCAGTCCACGTACCCGTGCTCGACGAGGGCTTTGCGGACTTCCAGGCGCGAAATCTCGCCGTTGGAGAGTTCACCGGTGGCCATGACGAAGCCGGCGGAGCCGCCCGCGTGCTTTTTGCCGTCTGGGTCACGCAGGTGATGCAGGAAGTGCATCATCCACATGGTGTTGGCGTTGCGGGGCGAGAGGGGCATGGGCTGGCCCGCCGTCTGGCCATGATGAATAGCCCCGTTCGCGCCGGCACGCTTGGCGAAGTCCAGGCGTGGGTCCTTGTTCGTGATGCGATGATCGCCCCAGCCGTCCTCGCCCTTCGCGCCGTCGTTGAAGGGCGGATTGGCGATGACGTAGTCGGCCTTGGTGTCGGCGTGCAGATCGTTGAAGTACGAACTGCCGAGTTGGATATTGCCGTCAATGCCGTGGATGAAGAGGTTCATCCGGCACAGCCGATACGTGAAGTCCTTGCTCTCCTGGCCGATGAACGACAGGCGGCCCGAGTGCTTTGTGAACACGTCTGACTGCACGAACATGCCGCCAGCGCCGCAGCAGGGGTCGTACACGACGCCGCCCTCGGGCTCGAGCATTGCGACGAGCGTGCGGACGATGGAGACGGGCGTGAAGTACTCGCCGCCGCGCTTGCCCTCGCTGTTAGCGAACTCGCCGATGAAGTACTCGTAGACGCGGCCGACCAGATCCTCGCCGCCGTGGTCCTGCTTGAAGATGTCCTTCGAGAACAGATTGATGAGCCCGGTCACGCCCTCGCGGTCGAGGTTCGAGCCGGTGTAGATGCGGGGCAGCAGGCCGCGGAGTTTGTCTGGGTAGGTCTTCTCCAGAAGTTCGAGGGCGTCGTCGAGGATGCTCTTGATCGTGTCCGCCTAGGCGTGCTGGAGGATGTACGACCAGCGGGCCTTCTCGGGGACGATGAAGGCGCCGGCGGCGCGGTACTCGTCCGCGTCGGCGAGAACGCGGGTGCGCCCCTTCGCATCCTTGGTGAAGTAGTCGCTTTTGGAGTCGGCGAGCAGCCGCTCCAGCTCCTCGCGCCGGCGCTCGTAGCGGAGCGAGAGGAACCGGAGGAAGATGACGGGCAGGACGTACCGCTTATAGTCCGCCGGTTCGATGAGCCCGCGGAGGTTGACGGCGGCCTGCCACAACTCCTTCACGAGCTGTGCCGTGCCGTTCTGCGGGGCTTGGGGGGTGGGGGGGGCGTCTTTCGGCTTCTTCGGGGTCCGCTTGGCCATTGTGTACTCGTGGGGAACGTCCATGTTCAGTGAACAGGGGCAGTGTACGGTCTTCGCCAACGACAACGGCCCCAGCAATCGCCGGGGCCGGTGGAACGATTTGAGTTGTCGGACACACATCACGCCGCCTTGCGGACACTACGCCCCTGTACCGCCGCCGGATCAATCACCCCGATCACCTGCCCATCCACCATCGCCGCCACTTCTCCATTCAGCCCGCCGCCGGGGATCGCCCCGAAGTACACCACCAGATTGTCCGTCGGCACGCTCACCGCCGAGTCGCGGTGGGCGCGGATGTTGTAGACGACCTGTTGCAGCCCGCGCGGCACGGTGACATCGGTGAACTCCTTGGCCGCGCCGATCTGCAGCGGCATGGTCTGCGAGGGCAACTGCCGCCAGATCGAGAAGAACTGCCGCCCCCCCAACTGCGCGATCGTGCCCTTCCACGTCAGCCGCATCGTGCCGTCGCTGTTCATCACGGCGGAGAGGTCCTTCGGCGCGACGGGCGGCCCGGCGGGCGTGGGCGCGGCGGGGGCGGGGATGTTCGCCAGCACATACACATTGGGGTTGTTGGTGGTCTGCACGTGGGGGGGCGAACGCCTTGATGTTCTTGATGAGGTCCGCGCCGAGGTTCTGCATGTCGCGGACCTTGTTGTAGAACGCCGCCGTCGCCGCCTTGTGGGGGGGCCGCGTCCTGGGCCGTCTTCTACGCGTTGAACGCATCGCGTGCGGCCTTGGTCAGGCTGGTCATCGAGGTCATCTGCGCCGCCGTCACGCCGATGGCCGCGGCCTGTGCCGACCACGTCGCGTTGTGGGCCTCGTAGAACTCGACCTTGCCTTGCTGTCGCGTCTTCCGGCCGCTTCAGCGGCCTTGCTCGCTTGTAGGCCACCGCTTCAGCGGTGGTGAGCGGGCACACACCACCTGTTCTCTGTGTTTGCTCTCCAGCCCGTTTCAACGGGCTTCCCTCTGGCTCCGGCTTCAGCCATTTGATTCATAAACGCAAACAGCCCCGGATCGCTCCGGGGCCGCGTCTTTGCCTTTATGGGGGTGCGGGGGCGACCCCCCACAAGCCCCTGCATCGCGATTCCGCGACTCACGCCGCCATCTTCATCGGCTCCCCCGCACCGCCTTCGGTGATGTTGGCAATCGTCACCCCCACCAACCCCGCCCCCCCGCCACCGATGCCAAAACTAACCGTGAACTGCGCGGGGTTGCCGCGCGCCGTCGAACGGACGGCGGTCACTTGGTAGGTGGCGGGTGAAGAGCCAGAGGGCAAAGTGTCGTCGGTAAACGTCTTCACGCCCGTCGCGCCGACAAACGTCATTCCACCAGACCCAACCTGCCGCTTCACCTCATAGATCGTCCCCTGCGTCCCGCTGGGGTTGTTGCACTTCCACTTGAGTTCGAGCGACCCGTCCTGGAGCAGCCCGACGGTGAAGTCGAACGGCGTCCCCGGCGGCGGCGTGATGCCCCCGGCGGCGGGTGGCGGGATCTGGGCCAGCACGTAGACGTTGGGGTCGTTCTTGGTCTGCGCGTAGGTCTTGATGGTCTGGATCATGTCCGCGCCGGCCCCCGCGCCGCTGTGCATGGCCCGGACGCTGTCGTAGAACTTCTGCGTCGCGGACTTGGCGGCCTCCTGGGCCGCGAGGTGCGCGTTGTAGTTGGCCCGCGCCGCGGTCGTGAGCGTGCCCAGCGTCGTGACGGACGCGGGCAGGAGCCCGATGGCGGCGGCGTTGATGGCCCACGGCCCCCCCGCCAAAGCGTGCGCTTCGTAGAACTCGATTTTTCCAACACGGTCATTCGGTACGACGCCCATGATGATGCTCCTTACTTGGCCTGAAAGGCCTGAATAGGTTCGCCGTTGCGCCGTGCCGACAAGGCGCGGAGCAACAGCGGGATACCGGGCGTCGCGCACGTCCCCTGTCTCACCACGAGAACAAGTCGGATGGCGTGCCCCGGCAGTTTGTCGGTCGGAGCATCGACGCGCGAAAGCCCCTGCTTGAGCGCCACGACCGATTTCCCTCAAAAACAATCGCCGTTCATCGATGAACGGAGCGCGTGCGCCTGTCAACGCGCTCCGTTCACCGATGCACAAGGCGCGTTCACCGATGAACGATGGCCGTTGACAGATGCACGGAGCGCGATGATCGATGCACGATGGCCGACAACCGATGCACGCGGCGCGATCACAGGGCGGACGCAGGCGTGGGTGGTTGCGACTCAGGGGCCGGGGAGCACATCGGCTGCATCGTCGGGCAAATCGTCCTCTTCTACTGGGACGCCCCCTGCCTGACGTTGAATTACAAGGCGTTCCCCGTCCACTGAAATGACGATTGTCCCGTCTCCCATCGCCAGTGACAGTTCCGGGAGCGCGTCCGATGCCTCTGTCAGAAGAGCCTCTATTGGACCTCGGACGTAGGTTTCAAGAAAGCGGGCCATCGTCGGCCCAGCGAGCCCATCAAGGTGTTCCCAAGCCTTGGCCCCCGTGTAAACCTCACCACGCTCCGCAAGAAACGCCTTCGTCAACGCCGCCAGTTTGGGATTGGGCGTCGGGTCCAGGACAACAAGCACCGGCACGAAGCCCGAGAGTCGACATTCGCGCGGGAACTGAAGCTCCTCACCCCACCGACCTTGCCCCGACGCCGCGATGGTTACTCGCATCTTGAACTCGTAGGCCCGCTTCTTCAGGATGCAATCGACCTGTCGGCCTTTCGACCCATCGCCCTCTCGCTTGATCGGGCTTTGCTTCGCGCTCACTGGCGCGCCGCCTATCGCGTAGGCGATGATCGGCTCGAACAGGTAGCCCGTCTCCTGCGCGGCGCGATTGTCGATGTCGTAGAGCCACTTGCGCCAATACAAGAGCGCGCCGAGCGCTCGCGGCGACAGAGACCCGAACTGGAGGAGGCCGCGTGGCCCCACTTGGTCGATCGTCGGGATCGGTTGGCAACGGAGAATGCGCTGATACTTCAAGCGGCGCTTGTGCAGACTCGCGATGCAGGCGAAGTACGTATCCGCGTTGCGGTCAAGGGCAAACAACCTCTCCACAAGCGCTTCGAAATCCAGGCCCGCGACGGTGAGACGTTCAATGTCCGCTGTGGAGAAGAACCCCGGGACGGGGAGTCGAATCTCGGGGAACTTTGCGCCCAAGCCGAGATCGGAGACGATGACCGCCAAGAGGTAGGAGCACACCTCGTCGGTGAGTACGAGCCCGTCTGCCCCTGCACCGAGGACGCGGACCTTCTCTATCAAGGATCGCTGCGATTGCGTTAGCGCCACAGAGCGCCCTCCTCCAACGGGAGCACGCCATTGATCGCGAATCGGTGTTCTACTAGCTCGCAGACCTCTTGGAGGATGGGACTTCGGCCTTCGGACAGGGTCGGAATAAAACTCAAGAGCCGTCCCTCCGCGCGTTCGGGTACCGTCGCAGCCCTCATCGCCCCCATCAAGTGCATCCCAATTGCCTTCGCGAGGCGAGGTGGAACACTGTTTCCGATGAGTTGAATGCGATCGGCCTGTCCGCCTGCAAAGGTGAAGGTGTCCGGATACGTCTGAATTCTCGCGGCTTCTCGCACCGTCAGGGGCCGATCTTCAGTCGGGTGGAGAAAGTCTCGGAGCGAACCCCCGGTGATTGCCTTCGAGGGCTCCGAACCGACAAGACGCCGCACTCCGGCGGGCGCTCCGCCACGCTTGTCGCACGGCGTTCCATCCATGACACGCCGATACGCACGTCGGCGGTAACTCTCGTGCCAAAGGCGCTCTGGCAGGTCTCGCATTGACTGACCTTCACTCAGCAGCTTCGCACGCTCTTTGTCCTCGCCTTCAAGGGGACGGGAATAGTGCTCCAATGGATCGCCCGGGGGTTCTGTCGCGGCTGGTGGAAGCCCGGCAATCGCCTCAGCAAGGGTGGGCGCTGGTGGCCGACGCGAAGCCGTGAGGTGTGACCCGGGCGCGCCGAATGCCCGATGAGTCGGCTCGGGGAAACCGGGATCCCAACCAAGTCCACCGATCGCCAGTACGCGCTTTCGATGCTGCGGAACACCGAAGTTGGCGGCATTGATCTTGCGCAGATGAATCTGGTACCCAGCCTCCACGAGCGGTCCAAGCAAGTCGAGAACGAACCGGCCACGACCCGCCGTGAGGAACCCTTCCACGTTCTCGAAGATGAAAGCCCTCGGGCGGTGCCGCGCGATGAGGTCTGCATAGACCCTCACGAGGGAATTTCGCTCGTCGTCCGCCTCTCGCCGCCCGGCCGAAGAGAACCCCTGACAGGGCGGGCCTCCCGCAATCACGTCTGTATCTGGGAAAACTGTCGAGTCGTCGATGGACTCCGAGGAGACGTGGTCGCCAAGATTGGCCCGGTACGTGTCTACAGCAGGAGCCCAGCAATCGACGGCACGAACGGGCTCAAATCCGGCTTCCCGAAGCCCGAGAGACAGCCCTCCAGCACCACAGAACAAGTCGGTAACGGTCGGACGCTTTGCTTTCACGGACACAGTGTAACCGGCTTCGAGGCCTCGCTCCTGCCCGACTGCGCTTCAACCTCCATTCATCTCCTGACGGGTCATACATCCCCCCCACCCCCAGAGACCGGGATGTCGTTCAGCCGCAGGGAGACACACACGGGTGCATGAGCATCAGCGCGAACGACGGGCCACCTGCTGACCGGCCTCAGGGGATCGCCGTCATCCGCAAGGCTTGCGACATGGGCGTGACGTTCTTCGACACCGCCGGGGTGTACGGACCGTACACCGGCGAGCAGTGTGTCGGCGAGGCTGTATGCACGCCGGCAACTGCGCCGTGGTACCTGTCTGACGGTCAACGGCATCTGTGCGGCACTG
>JAYVUC010000165.1:0-6049 GCA_043788295.1 Phycisphaerales bacterium | reverse complement strand
GCCACCACTTTTCTCGTGGGGACAGATCAAGCCCGCCGACATCGCCAACCTGACGCGAGAGTTGGCGGTGCTGGTGCATGCGCGGATCCCGCTGGCACGTGGGCTCCTGAGCATCGCCGAGCACGAGAGCAAGCCCGTCCTCAAGAAAATGATCCGCCAGATCGCGGTGTCGATCGAGGCCGGCTCGCCCGTCACCGACGCGCTCTCGCAGCACAAGGCGGTCTTCGGCGAGGTCTACATCGAGACGATCCGGGCGGCCGAACGCTCGGGAAACCTCCCGCTGGTCATCAGCCACCTCGCCGAGCTTCTCGAACGCCAGATGGAGATGAAGCAGCAGCTCAAGCGTGCTCTGACCTACCCGGTGATCGTCTTGGGAGTCGTCGCGCTGGCGATGGTCATCATTTTCGTCTTCGTCGTGCCCCGCTTTGCAAAGACCTTCGAGCAGCAGGGTGTCAAACTTCCGATGGTGACGCAGGTCGTTCAGGGAATCGGCCTCTCGGTCCAGAACTACTGGTGGCTCTACGCGGGCGTCATTGTGGGGGGCGTGATCACGGTCACCACCATGTGGCGAAGCCCCACCGGTCGCCCCATGCTCGAGCTCTTCTTCACGCGCATCCCCTATGTGGGCCGCATCCTGCTCGCGGAAACGGCGGCACGGTTCTCGCGTGTCATGTCCATCGGGATGTCGTCTGGGCTCGACGTCATCGACGCGATCGAGGTCAGCGGCCGGGCCTCGGGCAAGCACGCCTTCCGCGAGGAGACCAAGAACATGGCCGACCGACTTCGCGGGGGCGCGCAGCTCTCGGAGGTTCTCAAGTCCAGCCATTTCATCCCCAGCTTCGCGCGGCGCATGCTCGCGGCGGGCAAGGACGCGAGCGAGCTGGCCAAGTCATGCGACGTCGTGGGAGCACACTACGACCGCGAGGCCTCGCACCTGATGAAGAACATCAACACGGTCGTCGAGCCGCTACTCACGGTCGCGCTCGCCGGCATCGTGCTCGTCGTCGCCCTCTCGGTCTTCATCCCCATGTGGGAGATGGTGAGAATCAACAAATGAACACCCTGTTCCGTTCGGCCCGGCACGCATTCACGTTCATCGAGGTCGCGGTGGTGATCATCATCATCGGGATCCTCGCCGCCATGGTCGTCCCCAAGTTCACCTCCGTCACCGACGACGCCAAGGCGGCCTCCGTGCAGGGGACGCTGGGCGGGGTGCGTGCGGCGATCTCCGGCTTCCGCACCAGCGCGCTTCTCTCGGGAAAGTCGCCCTTCCCCACCCTCAAAGAGCTGAACACCCTGGGCACCGTGGTGCAGCAGCCTGTCCCCGCCAATCCCTTCACCAACCAGAGCGCGGTCCAGGCCGTTTCCGCGGCAGCCGCCGCGAGCCGAACGATGTCAAACGAGGCGGCATTTGGGTGGAACTACTACGT
Source organism: Phycisphaerales bacterium (assembly GCA_043788295.1). Taxonomy (GTDB): domain Bacteria; phylum Planctomycetota; class Phycisphaerae; order Phycisphaerales; family UBA1924; genus UBA2396. The sequence continues at coordinate 4,619 of JAYVUC010000165.1, read as the reverse complement.
TGACAACACCACGACCCCTCCCACCGCCATTTTCTACGCGAACTCGACCACAGTAACGACGGTGAAGGACGCCGCGGGGATCAACCTCACCGCCAACAAACTCTGAGCCATGACCCTTCCAACCGTGACAAGCTGCCTTTCACGCAAACCCCGGGCGTTCACGCTCGTTGAGCTCGTGACCGTCGTGGTCATCGTCGGCATTCTCGCTGCGTCGGCGATTCCAGCATTCGGCACACTCTCGTCCTCGCGTCAGGCCGCGGCGGGCAAGGAGGTTGCCAGGCTTCTCCTGGTCGCGCGTTCCTGTGCCGTGGCATCTGGCAGGCCCACGGGCGTCAAGTTCGACACGGGCTCGGCCATCACCATCGTCAACATCCCCACGACCGGCGCAGCGCCTGCGGCCATGACCGACCCGCTGGGACAACCTGAGCCCACCGTGAGTCTTCCCGGCCTTTTCAACGGCGTCAAGATCGTGTCGGTGGTCCTGGGTGACTCGACCGCTGGCAACGTCACGCTCTGGTTCGCCTACGACGGCACCCCGCAGACGCGCACATCGGGCGGCACGCTCGGATCGGCGTGGACCAAGGACGCAACCATCGCACTCACCGGTGGCGGAACGCTCACCGTCCGTAAGGGATCGGGGTTGATCGAATGATCTCCTCTCGGCATCTTCGCCGCGGTGCCACGCTCATCGAGGCGGTTGTGGTCGTCCTGGTTCTGGCCATTTCCGTGCCCCCGACGCTCTCGTGGTTGGGCGAGGCCGCGTCACGCAGGGCCGATTCGATCAGCGTCGTCCGCGCAGCCGCTCTCGCCAATGTCGTGATCGAGCAGGTCATGTCCGACTCGGTGACCGCCGACATCGGGCTCTCGCCCGCGGGCTACACCAATACGGCAACGACCGGCCTCATCGCACGCCTCTCACCCACCTCGACCTTCTACTCTGCGCTCGGATACACCTGGTCGTTGTCGTTCAGCGGGCTCGTTGGTCCCACCCTTGTGGCAACCGGCGACCCCGCAAAGGACATCTATCGCACAACGACCGTGACCGTGAAATACAGCGATTCGGCGGGAACGGCCCGCTCCCTCGCCACGACAATGGTGGTGGCCAAGCCATGAGAACACCACCCACACGCCGCGCCTTCACACTTGTCGAGTGCATGTGCTCCATCACTGTCATCGCCGTCACCGCCGCGATCGTCATGCCCGTCATCGACAGTGCGGCAACGAGCTATGTCAGTGCGACCAAGGCTCGCGATGTCAGCGAGGGAACGGCCTACTCGATGGATCGGTGCGTCGCGGTGCTGCGGGACACGCCGCCCTCGACGACCAGCGGGATGATGGCGATCTCGACCGCGACCGCGACGAGTGTGCAGTTTACGGACAAACGCGGGCTGTCACTTGTAGGAACAACACTCAACCTCATCGGGACCGACGGCGCCCTGGTGCCGCTCCTTCGCAACGTCACGACGTTCAACCTAGACTATTTCGATCAGGACGGCAAGACCAGCGTGCTCTCGACGCCCGGAAAGACGTGGCGTTTCAACATCACCATTGTGGCGTCGGGCTTCGAGCTTCGCGGCGGGGCCTTCATCCGCGCAAGGCTGCTGGGAACATGACCATGACCACACCCACGAACAATTCAAGGGGCCGACGCGGCGCGGCGGTGGCGGCCGTTGTTCTCCTTATCGCGGCGGTCCAGATGATTGCGATCACCAGCATCGGCGGTGGCCGCCACGATGCCGACCAGGCGATCCGCCGCGTGATGACACAGCGGGCCTATTTCGCCGCCGACGCGGCCGCCCTCATCGCAAGCAGGCAGGCCCAGCTGGGCCTGACACCTCCCGCTGCCGGGACCACGATCACGGTGGGCAACGCGGCCGCGACCTTCAAACAGACGACGGGAGCCTTGACTGCGGGCGACATCATCGTCGAGGGAAAGGCGGATAACTCTGCGCGGCGTGTCAAAATATCCTTGAGCACGGTCGTTCCTTGAGCCCGACAGCATGCAAAGCGTCAAAGGTGGGTGCGGAATGGTCCGATGACCATGATGGTAAAGACCTGAAATGAGGCCTCATGCTTGGACGCACGAAGATCAAGGTATTGCTGTCGCCATCCTCGCTGGAGGTGCAGCTTGCACGCGGCGAGACATTTCACACCGTAAATCTCGAACAGGCCGAGTGGGAATCGCACTGGAAGTGCGCACTCTCAACCCTCGACGCCACCCTGGAGACCTGCCTGAAGGCGCTTGGGATTGCTGAAGGCATAGCCGACGTGACGTATTTGAGCCCCGGCGCGACCGCCGAGCTCGTCACCATGCCGCTGGCGATCAAGGAAGCCTCTGGTGCCGCTATGCTGAGGCTTCGTGAGGCCATCCCCGGTGCCGGCATCGACTCTCCCGCAACGCTGACTGCGATTCCAACGACAAAGGCCACCAAGGTCGGCGAACCCAGATCGTCGCTCTTCTGCGTCGCCGATCGCGGCGAGACAACCGAGGCGCTCGCCGCCTGGCTCACCCGCGCGGGCCTGACACCTGGGTCGTTCTCTCCGGCAAACGCCGAGACCCTGCGGGCAGCAGTCTCGGTTGTGATGACGTCCACCGAGACCAAGACAGTCGTGGTATTCAGCCTGGGCCGCCACACGACCGCCTTTGCCGGGGGCACGCCGGGCGACGTTCATTTCGCTCGCGCGGTCGGCGCGGGGTACGAGATGCTGATCGAGGCGTACGCGCGTGCGCTCCGCGCGTGCGGGCTGAGCAACGCCGATCCCGCCGCGATCCTCTTTCGTACCGGGATTCCCGACCGCGACCAGGTGATCGACGAGGCGACGGGCATTCGAGGCGATCGCATCACGCCCCTCCTGCAGCCCGTGCTGCAGCGGATCGCGATCGAGATCAAGCAGACCCTGCGGTTCGGCCTCCCCGAGGGCGAGGCAGCCCGCGCCTCCCTGACTCTCTCGGGCCCGGGCGCGGCCATCGGGGGGCTTACCAAGGTTCTCGCCGCTCAGCTCGACATCCCGGTGAACTCAATCACGCCCGAGCACGCTTCCCGTGCGGAACGGGCCGCACGATCGCTGCCCATCACTCTGACCACGATGTCCGCACGACTCTCCGCCTCTCGCGTGAGATTGCGGATGGCGGTGCAGATCGGCGCGGCCGCCGCTGCGATCTTCATCGCCAGTGACTTCACGATGTCCAGGCGCGCCCTGGCCAGCGTGCGTGAGGAGGTGCGGTCCAACATGCCCGCCATCGATGCCATCAAGGCCGCCCAGCAGAAGCATGAGAAGCTGAGCACGCTGAAAGACCGCCTCGGGCGATACGACCTCTTCCTCTACGGATCGGTGGGCGAGAAGGTCAGCCTTGCCGCCGCCGCCGCCGAGATGTCACGCCTGAGCTTCGCGGGGCTCAGGCTCGCCGAGCTGGTCGCCTCTCGCGGTGCCGATGGGGTGACGGTCGCGGTGAAGGGTTCGCTCCCCGTCGATGCCGACGGGAAGGACGAGCTCTCCGGGCTTATGGATCGGCTTACCAAGTCCCCCATGTTCGAGTCGGTGACCCTGGCCTCAAAGCAAAGCTCTACCGCCGACGACACCCGGGTCGCGATCTTCTCGCTCATCCTCAGGCTCGCAGCACTGGACCCCGACGCGCAATCGGGCACTTCCGCGTCAATCGTCGGGCCGGGCGGCACTTTCCATGTTGGAGATGCACGATGATAAATGTCGAATCGATCACCAGGCGATGCTGGACGCACACACTGGCCGGAGCCCTTCTCGCGGGCGGAGCCTGGTACGCGGCATTGCGCTTGGCGAGCGGGGATCTCTCGCTGGCGCGGGCAGAGTTGGCCAGCCAGCGTTTGCTGCTCCAGGGGACTTCTTCCGACACATCGCCGGCAGATGGTTCGTCGGAGGCCTCGTTGCAACAGCAGGAGCTGCGGTTCCGCTCGCTCGCACAGGCCGCACCCGAGCCAGACAAAATCTACGACGCGATCGTCAGCTCGGCCAAGACGTGCGGAGTCCGCATCGATCGGTTGAACCCTTCGCGTAACGCGACGCGCAGCAGAGAGATCGAGACCAAGACCGGGCTCAAGGTCGCCACCACCGAGTTCAGCATGGAGTTTCGCGGCGAGTATGCCGCAGCCGTCAAGTTTCTCAGCGAGCTTGAGACCGGGGTCGGGCTTGTTCGCGTCAACACGCTCCGCATGGTGCCCGAGCGAACCGCCGACGGTGGACTGATCGTCGTGACCAACATCGAGACTTCGCACTTCAAGCCCGACACCGCCGAGCCCACGCCCTCCCTGGAGAAGCCGCAATCATGATGCCCTCTGAACGACGCGCACTGCGGCTCTCATACGCGGCGGCTCTCGCACTCCCGCTCCTGGCGGTTGGCGGCGTCCGCATGGCATGGCTCTCCAAGGGGCCCGCCTCGGCTGGTGCCTCGCAGATCAAGGCCACCAACCCCAAGGGCATCCTCGACAAGGACAAGCCCGCCTCCCCAGTGACGCGGCACGCGCACGCGGAGATCGAGCGTGTCGTCTCCTCAACGCTGGCGAACGCGCTGGGGCCTTGCCCGCTCTACGCGCCGGAAATCCGGCGTTCAGCGGCCCCACCGTCGCCCGCCAACATTCCCGGGA
>JAYVUC010000164.1:0-7690 GCA_043788295.1 Phycisphaerales bacterium | reverse complement strand
CGGCCGGAACCCACGAGAGGCCCCGGCCGCGAGGTGAGAACTGGAATGTCGAGTGGGGTTACGGGCAGCCGTTCTCGAAGGCTGTCACGTACTCGTCATAGTCGAAGAAGTCGACGGCGGTGTCGTGGTTGAAGTCGGCGGTCTTGCCGGGGGGGCAGGTGCCGCCCTCGAAGCATGTGACGAAGTCGTCGTAGTCGAAGAAGTCGAGCGCACCGTCGCCGTTGAAGTCGGCGGCACAGGGGATGACGCACGAGAGGTTCAGGGTGCCGGTCCCCGTCGCGCCGGAGGTGCCGCCCACGCGGATGGTGTAGTTCTGGCCTGAGACGACGGGGATGGTGAGCTTGCTGCCCACGCCGCAGCCTGCGGCGTCGTCGTTGCACGCGAGGAACCGGGCGGGGAGGTTGGAGCAACCCGCGCCGCTGTAGACGGCGATGCGGCTGTTATAGCTGACCGCGCCGCAGGTCTGGATGGTGAGCTGGCCGGTGCACTGGGAGGGGTAGTTGAACCAAACGTCGTTGGTGAAGGTGCCGGCGCTGGAGCAGGCCTCGGCCGGGCCGTCGGTGGAAGAGCCGACGGTGTTGAAGGCGGTGTTTCCGAGGGAGACGCCGATGCGTCCCGAGCAATCATCGTTCTGAGCGGGGACGACGCCGCCGCCGCCAGTGACCTTGACCTTGACGGTGCCCTGCGCGGTGGAGCCGTAGGTGGCGAGACGGATGTAGTAGGTGACGCCCGCGGCGGCGGAGTAGGTGAAGCGGGAGGTGAGGTTGCCGCCGCTGTCGTCGTCGCAGGCGACCTGGGTGAGCGCGCCGCAGAATCCGGTGTGGAGAGAGAGGACGGTATCTCGGCCGCTGCCGATGGTGTCGACGGTGATGGAGCCCGTGGTGAGAGGCCGGTACTTGTACCAGATCTCGGCTCTGGAGGTGACACAGACGGCGGTGCCGTCGCTGGCCGCCAGTGAGTTGTCCCCGTTGACATAGACGCCCGCGGGAATCCAGATGGCGCCCGCGCAGTCGTCGTTGGAGGGGGGCGTGGGGGGCAGGCATCCGGCGTTGGTGATGCTCATGGTGCCCGAGCCGGTGGCGGCGTTGAACCCGCCCACGCGGACCATGTACGACGAGCCCGCCGTCGCGTTGAAGGTCAGGGATGAGCCCGTCCCACAGCTTGCAAAGTCGTCGTTGCAGATGATGGCAGAGTTGGGTCCGACGGGGCAGCCGTTATAGACGGCGAGCTTGGTGTCAAACGCGCTGCCACAGGTCGAGATCGTGACCGCACCGGCGCATGACGGGGAGTAACGATACCAGATGTCAGAACCGATCTGCGTGTCGCCGCTGATGACGCAGCCCGACTCGGTGGGCCCATCGGTGGTGGCGTTGGCGTTGGTGAAGGGAATCGTGCCTTCGGCCACGTTGGGGGCGTTGGAGCAGAAGTCGTTGAAGGGGTGGAAGAGCCCGTCGGAGCTGGGCGCGACGGTGGTCACCGAGACCGTCGAGGGGGCGGCCCCGGACTTGAAGAGGGTGAGGGTGGCCTGACCTGCGGCGGGGGGGATGTTGCAGACGAAGGAGTAGCTGTAGATGGTGTCCCAGCGCAGGGCGTTGGCGTTGATGTTCTGGGCGTAGGTCTGCGTGCTCCACGAGACATCGGCGCTGGTGATGCTGTTGACCCAGTCGGTGCCCACGTAAGGCTCGCCGCTGGCGTAATCCACATCGTGGAAGTAGGGGCTTGTCACAACGGCGCCGGCGGGGAAGGGGACGCTGAACGCGCGGGCCGACCGGTCGCTGGTGAGGTTCTCGATCGCGTACTCGTACCGCCAGAGGCCACCGCCCAGGTTGATCGCCTTGGCGCCAACCCAGAAGCGGCCGTCGCCCGCGATATCGACCGCGGTGAGTTGCACATCGGGATCGGGCTGTCCGACGCCAAGCCCGTAGTCGCGCCAGGCGAAGATCGCGGGCTTGGTCCGCTGCGTAGTGTCCGCGAGGCCGAGTTGACGATTCGCATCAAACGTGGCGCGGCGATAAGACTGGTTGTTGTTGTTGTTGTGCATGCCCGCATCCTCGGGCTGCACGTACATGCTCGACGTGAAGTAGAGCGAGCCGGCGAGATCAAGATCGGTGTCCTTGACCACCAGTCGCTTCTTGAGTGTCGCGTCGCCCGTGCCCTGCAGGATGTACGGATACGGGAAGTAACCCGTCGAGGCGTTGACCTCGGACTTGGGCCCAAGCCCGCCCTGCGAGCCGTTGAGGCTCGACGAGTAGGGGTCGGAGCAACCCACGCCCAGGGCGGGGCAGCCGTTTGGATTAGGCGAGCACGAGCCGCACACCGTGCCCTGCAGCGCGCAGAACCCGTGCTTGAGCCAAGCCTGACCGATCTGCTCGAATCGCCCGTTGTTGAGGCGATAGATGTTCTGCGAGATCACCGGATGCTGATTGGTCCCAGAGACCCACGTCAGCATCTGCGTGCCCAGGTTGCACGAGGTCGTGCCGACGGCGTACGCGTGGTACCCGCCCACCGCGCCCAGGTTTGAGACCTCGGGCAGGTCGCCGACAATCACGTCTGGACCCGTGGACTGACCGTGCGCCATGCCGGCAAACCCGGCTGTGCACAGTGCCAACATCGCTCTCACGTTTCGTTTCAACGACATGAACACCTCCCGTGGCCCGCAGAATGCGAGCAGCACGACTCCTGGAACAATGGACCTGGATCTCACCTCAGGTCAGACCCCTGACATCGACCACTATAACCAATCAATTCGCTTCTGTACATGCGATTTGTGCCTCTATCGCTTGGAAAGAAGCCACTGGGCCAGTCGCTTGGGTTCCCAAGCGTTCACACATTGGTCCGGCGTGAGCCAACCACGGCGGGCCGTTCGTACACCGAACGCGAGATTCCCGAAGTCGTCGGCCTCGTGCACATCGCAGTCGATCGCGATCAAGCACCCCGCCGCTACGGCTTCTCGGACGTGAACGTCCCGCAGGTCCAGCCGCAACCAGTGGCTGTTGACCTCAAGGGCCACGTTGCACTCGCGGGCCGCCGCGACCAGTTCCGACATTCGCGGCGTCAAACCCTTGCGGCGATTCACGAGCCGGCCGGTCGGGTGCCCGAGAATGTGCACGAGCGGGTGGCGGATCGCACGCACCAGCCTGGCCGTGCATGCGTCCTCGTCCTGGCTCAGCGCGGTGTGGGGCGACGCGACCACGACGTCGAGCTGGCGCAGCACGTCATCGTCGTAATCCAGCGAACCATCGGCGTGGATATCCACCTCGCTCCCCGCGAGGATGCGAACTCCTTTGACCGTCTCGCGAGCTTTGCGCACGTTCTCGATGTGCTGCATGAGCCGCTCGACACTGAGCCCGTTGGCCTGCGCACTGCTGCGCGAGTGGTCGGTGACGGCGATGGTGTGGAAGCCGCGTGCCATGGCGTGCGTCGCCAGCTCCTGGATCGAGAGCCTGCCGTCCGAGGCAGTGGTGTGGGCGTGCAGCTCGGCCTTGATATCCGCGAGCTCGATGAGCCGGGGGGTTGCCGCGAGGTGCAGTTCACCCGCTGCCTCGCGGATTTCGGGCGGCACCCACGCTGTGCCGAGCGCGACAAAGACGGCCTCTTCCGACGCCGCGACGATGGGCTCTTCGATCGCCCATTCGTGCTTCTCCCCCTGTGCGGGAGCCTTGAACAGGCCGTACTCGTTGAGTGTGAGCCCCATTTTCTGGGCCTTCTCGCGAAGCTGCACGTTGTGCTCCTTGCTGCCTGTGAAGTACATCCAGGCGGCCCCGAACCGGCCCGGGGGCACGACGCGCAGATCGACCTGCACCGTGGGCATCGCGTCTTGTGACCCCCCACTGCCCCAGCGGCTGCTGCCCAGCGTGATCGCCATGCGCACCGAGGCCTTGGAATCGCCCGCGGCAAGAATCTGTTTCACCTCGGGCGATTCGCGGAACGCGAGCGAGACGGCGGAGCCTGCGGCGGCGTCCGCCTCGACAAGCACGTCGATATCGCCCACCGTCTCGCGTCCGCGGCGGAGAGAACCGGCGTACTCGCAGCGCAGGACGCCGGGCATGGCGCGAAGCCGCTCGACGATCCGCTGGGCGAGTGGCAGGACGATTCCGATGGCAAGGCGCTCGCCGGCGGTGCGTCCGAACGCGAGCGACTGGCGGATTTTCTCGACTGTTTTGCCGCCCATGCGTGGGAGTTTGGCGATGGAGCCGTCGGCGATGATGCGCTCGAGCCCGGCGATGTCGGTCACGCCCGCGTCGTGCCAGAACATGCCCACGGTCTTTGGGCCCACGCCCGGCAGGGCCATGATTTCCATCAGACCCTGGGGCACGCGGGCGCGAATCTCCTCAAACTCGGCGACGGTGCCTGTCGTGGCGAACTCGATGATTTTGTCGGCGGCCCTCGCGCCCACGCCCTCGATCGCCAGCAGAGCCTTGCGATCGAGCCCGGCGAGATCGGCCGGATGGTTCTCGATCGAGCGGGCGGCCCGCGCCATCGCGTTCACGCGGAAGGAATCTTCACCCAATATCTCCAGCATCGCCGCAACGCTGGCAAACCGGGACGCGAGCTCTTCGTTGATCGACATCGAGCAAGAATACGGCGGCCATCAGCACCCGATCTTCAGAGCCCGAAACGCAAGCGAGGGTGAGCCCCGGGCCTCCTTTCGCGCTCGATGACACCCCTTGCCCCAAGCCGCTTGAGCAAAATCACGCCTGCTGTGTCCCTGCGCCCACGCTCGCTCGCGTGTCGGGCTCTGATGAATACTCGCGGGCGATCTGTTGTTCGATCATCGCCACCACCTGCTCGCGTTCATCGCGGTCAACGGCGAGCAAGGCAGCCACCCATCGCCGCACGAGTTCGGGGCCCAGAGGCTGCAGGAGTTCAATGAGCATTCGGACGTGATCGCCCGGCAAAAGCCTCTCGGAGGCGCAGAACACGATCGGGAATAGCAACGACGCCGCAGGCGGCGTTTGCGGGTCGAGGCTCGGCGGGGACTCGGTCGCCGCACTTGGTTTCCGCGTGGATGCCGCCCGCTTTCCCATTGCCAACCTCCGCGGGCACGCCCGGAATCTCGCCAGAGATGGTTCCGGGCGGGCTCGCCCGAAGCCGCAGCTCCATGACCTGCATCAAACGCTCCAGCCGATCGACCCGCTCGATGAGCCGCTCGACAGCCTCGGCGAGCGCGCCGAGCAATTCGCCCGCGCCGGCCTCCTGCAACGTCGCTGCATGCACGTCGGTCGCCCGCGCGGGCCCTTTGCCGGTGAGCAGCCACTCGCCACTCACCCCGCAGGCCTTGCAGAGCGCCTGCAAGAACTCGACGCTGGGTGTCTGGCCCGTGAGATACCGGCGCACCGTCTCGTGATTGGTCGCCGTCAATTCGCCCACGTGCCGCGAGCTGCGCGACCCGACGACCGACGTGAGGCGTTCATGGAGCGACGACGTGTACACGCCGTGATCCTACCACATTGCGCGAACTCGTGCGACGTTCACTCCACCTCGAACACAAACTCGACCTCGACGGGGGCGCCCAGCGGGAGCGCGACGCTTCCGACGGCGGCGCGGGCGTGCTGCCCGCGTTCGCCCAGGATCTTCACCAACAGCTCGCTCGCCGAGTTGGCGACCTTGGGCTGCTCGTAGAAACCGGGATCGCTGCACACGAACACACCGAGTCGCACGACCTGCTTCACGCGCGAGAGGCTGCCCAAGGCGTCCTTGAGCACCGCCAGCCCGTTGAGCACGCAGCGGGCGGCACACGCGCCGGCCTGTTCCATTGAGACCTGGCTGGGCACTGGGCCTTTGGCGATCAATTGGCCGTTCTCGACGGGAATCTGCCCGGAGATGAAAACCAGATTGCCGGCACGCCGCCAGGGGATGTACGCGGCCACGGGCTTGGGGGCGGGTGGCAGGACGAGGCCCAGTTCAGCGAGGCGGGCGTCTGGATCGAATGAAATCGTCGACATTCGGCTTCCTTTCGGCCCCTTCAATCTGCGGCGGAAGGGTGCCAGGGCACGATGAAATGTGGTTCGGTGAAATCTTTTGACAAATCCGGAACCGTTTGGCTTGACGAACGAACCGTATCTCCGTTATCTTCCTCATATCCCGGTGCCAAAAGGTGAAGGGCGAATTGGATAGGATAGTGTTAGGGCAAAAGGCAGATTCCGAGGCGTTGAAGCATACCGCACTTGTTCCCGGGCCGATTCATGGCCCATCATCATCCCAGCCTCGGGATGGACCCTTTGGCCGACAAATCGGAAGCTGACGAGACTTTGACGAGCGATGGCCACGACGACCGCACGATCGCTCCAGAGGTTTCGGCGGCGAAGGGTCTCCTGGGGTTCGGCTCGCTCGCGAGATTTGGACCGCACGACGCTTCGGCAGCCTGCAAAGGCTCTGGGGGTTGGTCGCGTGGGCAAGTTTCGAGACTCTGGCCGACGTGTCGAACAAGTGTCGGTCGTCAAACTCTGCCTCCTGCACGTCATGTTGGCGTCGCAATGGGCAAAAAGGATTCACACATGAAGCGTCGAAGTGGTTTCACACTCATCGAGTTGCTGGTGGTCATCGCGATTATCGCGCTGCTCATCGGTATTCTCCTCCCCGCACTCGGTCGCGCCCGCGCTCTGGCTCGCCAGATCAAGTGCTCGGCCAACGTCCGCGGCATCTGTCAGGGAATGGTCCTGTTCGCCCAGAACAACCAGGACAACTACCCGATTCCCAGCCTGCTCGATAAGGCCAACAACACGATTCCGGCTGGCGGATTCAAGGACCAGACCCGCAGCGTGATCTCTGTGCTCATCTACGGCACGTTCTTCGGCCCCGAAATCTGCGTGAGCCCGGCCGAGTCCAACGGCGCGATCGTCATGGACAGCAACTACTTCTACTCCGAGCCTGCGGCGATTACCGATGCCGTCAAGAAGAAGCTCGCGATCTGGGACCCCTGGTTCCGCGCCACACCCAATGACGCCACCCCCGCGGGCAGCAACGAGCAGACGAATCCCGCCGATCTCAACGGCAACTTCTCGTACGCTCACACGCCGTTCTTCGGCGCACGTCGCAAGTACTGGTCCAACACCTTCCAGGCGACCGAAGCTGTCTTGGGCAACCGAGGCCCCTGGTACAAGGACCCGACCGATCTGAACACGGGCTCGTGGACTCTGTCTGACACGGCGGCTCCGACTGCGCAGATCGAGGGAGCTGCCCCGGCAGGCGACGCGACGAAATCCAACACGCTGCTCATTCACGGCAGCCGCACGGCTTGGGAAGGCAACATCGGCTACAACGACAACCACGTGAACTACGAGAGCCGTCCCGACCCCGAGACCTCACCCTTCACGTTCCAAAGCCTGGCTGCGGCAAGCCGCACCCAGTTTGACAACCTGTTCGCCAACGAGAACGATCTGACTCGTGCACAGATCACCACCGTGTTTGCGAGCAACACGTCTGCGGGCACCCAGAACAACAACTACCTCCGCCCGTGGGCTGGTGGTGGCTCTGCCGCTGGAGTCGTGACCCTCAAGTGGTTCGCGGACTGAATCTTGACTTGATCTTGGATTTGTTTGCCCAAAGCCCCGACCCCTTGGTCGGGGCTTTTCTTGTGATCGTGGTCAACCCCGTGCCACCAACCGCCGGTTCCTCCGGCGATCGGTGTGTTGGGCCTGGGCGATGGAACACCGGCCCGAGATTGAGAAAGGCCATGCCACCGACCGCC
>JAYVUC010000163.1:0-6699 GCA_043788295.1 Phycisphaerales bacterium | reverse complement strand
ACGTGGCCGCCTCAAGGGTGTCTAGCCCCTCAACATCCCGCAACACCAGCACCGTCCGGTAAGCCTCGGGCAACTCATCAACACACGCACGGACCATCGCCCGTGTCTCCTCACCCGCTCCGCCCCCTTCGATGCCGTCGGATCCAATTTGGTGCCACGCGCTCACAGAACGGGCGTGATGCCCATTCGTTGCAAACTCGGGCATGAACTCCTCGATCGACCGTTCCCTGCGTCCCCCACCACGCGACTGCTTTCGCAGCTTCATCAGGCACGCGTTGACCGTAATCCGGTGCAGCCACGTCGATAGCTTCGACCGCCCGTCAAACCCCGGCAGTGCCCGCAACGCCGACACAAACGCATCCTGCACCGCGTCCTGAGCGTCGGTCTCGGGCAACATCCGCCGCGCGACCGCCAGTAGTCTGGGGCCAGTCTCCTTCACGAGCCGCTCAAAGGCCTTGGGATCCCCGGCCTTGATCGCAGCCAGAAAACCGGGCTCATCGCTCGGTTCGGCCACCGCCGGGATTGTCTCGCCGCGTTTCAACAGGGTTATGGTACCTCGCCGGGGACTCGTGCATCCAAGGTGGTCACCCGCAACCGATTCCAAGGAGTCTTTGATGTTCCTTCCGTCCCGCCCCGCCCGATTTTTCCCACTTCTAGGGTTTATCGCCCTCGGGGCTTCTCTCACTGTCTCCACTGCCCTTGGACAACAGGACGCACCCATGCGCGCGCCGGAACTCACGCCCAATCTCGGCTGGCTCAACACCGACCGGCCCCTCCGCCTTTCCGACGAACTCAAAGGCCACGTCGTCGTCCTCGACTTCTGGACTTACTGCTGCATCAACTGCATGAATATCCTGCCCGACCTCGAATATCTTGAAGAAAAATACAAGAACGAGCCCTTCGTCGTCATAGGTGTCCATTCGGCCAAGTTCACCAACGAATCCGAACGCCAGAGCATCCGCAACGCCATGCTCCGCTACGGCATCCATCACCCCGTCGTCATCGACGACGCAATGGGTCTATGGCAACGCTACACCGTCCACGGCTGGCCATCATTCATCGTCATCGGGACCGACGGCCGCATCGTCGGCCAATCCAGCGGCGAGGGCAAACGCCAATTGCTCGACACCACCGTCGCCCAGGCTCTCAAGGAAGCCAGAGTGTCCGGAACTCTCGCCAAGTCCAAGTTTTTCATCAACACCGAGGCTGCCGCACCCGCCGCGTCGGGCCTCTCGTTCCCCGGCAAGGTTCTCGCGGTGGGTCCAAAGCCCTCCGATGGCGGGGCGAGCGGTTGGATTTTCATCGCCGACAGCTCACACAACCGCGTCGTTGCCGCCAGCTTGCCCGACGCGACAGGTGCCGCCACCGTGCGCTTCATCGCCGGCACGGGTGAGCCGGGCTTTGCCTATGGTGGTGCCTCAGTCGCAAAGTTCCACGACCCGCAGGGGCTCGCGTGGAACCCGCAATCATCTACGCTCTTTGTCGCCGATCGCAACAACCACTCCATCCGTTCTCTCCACGTTGTCTCGGGCATCGCGGGTTGGACAGCCCAGGTCGAAACCCTCGTTGGAAGCGGCAAACAAGGCCGCGACCGCAAGGGCGGCGGCGCGGGCAGCGAGCAAAGCCTCAACGCCCCGTGGGATCTCACCCTCTCGCAAGACGGCAAGACCCTCTATGTCGCCATGGCCGGTCCCCATCAGCTTTGGCGCATTGACACAACGTCGCGCAAAACCGAGGCTCTCGTCGGCTCGGGCGTCGAGAACATCGCCGACGGCTCCTTTCAAGCCGCTGCACTCGCCCAGCCCTCGGGCCTCGCCCTCTCCACCGATGGCACTCGCCTCTACTTCGCCGATTCCGAGGTTTCCGCCATCCGTTACGCCGACCTGAAATCCAAGGCCGTCCACACCATTTTCGGCAGTGGCCTCTTCGACTTCGGCGACAGAGACGGCACGGGTGTCGCGGTCAAGTTCCAGCATCCCCTCGGCGTCACAGTCTTTGCGTCCCCCTCGGGCGATAACCTTCTCGTGGCCGACACGTACAACCACAAGATCAAACTCATCGAATCGCTCGACACCGCACCAACGGTCCAGACTTTCGCAGGCGTGCCGCGCAAGTCCGCCGCAGCCGCCGAAGTTCTCCGCCTCGACGAGCCGGGGGGCCTCTCACTCGCCGGCTCCATGCTCTTTGTCGCCGACACCAATCACAACCGCATCGTGATGCTGGACACCAACAGCAAGTCTCCCAATCGCGGTTGGCGCGAAGTCATGCTCACAGGCCTCACATCAAGGCCCATGCCCTTGGCCGCCCAGATATCCACCGAGGGAGCTATACCCGCCACCCTCGCCGCCAAACCCGGCTCAGACCTCATGCTCACGCTCAACGTGAGCCTGCCACTCGGCGAGCACCCCAATGCCGAAGCCCCCACCTCGATCCGCGTGACCGCACTGGGAGACCAACCAAGGGCCGTCACTCAAACCACGACGAACATCGCCAGACTCCCCATCGAGTTGAAAGTCCCCGCCGCGAGCATCGCCGCAGGCGCTCGCCTCCTCATTGAACTGTCATTTGTGAGCTGCGCCGACTCGGGCGGCCTCTGCACCCCGCGAAGCAACACATGGCTCGTCACGCTTGTCGACGGTCCCGCTTCCACTGCGGAATTGAAGTGAAGATCACGCAAACGACACAGTGTCACAACCCGTGAGCGCGGAACACCCGTTTCCACTTCTTTCCATCTCTGTGCCTCTGTGGTCGGGTTCTTGCTTTACAGCCTCAGCGTCTCATCCGTCCCATACGTCTTGGACGTCAGCCCCATGCGTTGCAGCAGCATGGTCATTCCCTGCACATCCCGCTCGTTGAACGCCCTCGCCTCATAGCTGTCGGCGTCCAGCACGCCCCAGCAGGTTCCGTCGTCGGCCAGAAGCGGCACGCAAAGCTCGCTCTTGTCCTTGGGGTCGCACGCGATGTAGTCCTTGCCCAAAGTTGCCACATCATCGACCAGCACCGGCAGCTTCTCGCGCCAGCACCGGCCGCACACCCCGTGCAGCCCGATGGGAGAGCACGCGGGCTTGTCGCGGCGATATCCCAGTACCATCTCATCTGGACCCGAGCCGTCCGCCGCTGTCTTTGTATAGAACCCGATCCATGAGATCGACGGGTGCTCATGCGCCACGCCCCCCTCCGCACCCTCGCCCGTGTGCGGCGCGTGCAGGGGCGTCTTGAACTGATCCCAGAGCAGGTCGATCGCTCGCTTCATCCGCGCATCAAGGCTGCCGCTCGACCTCGCCCTTGCGAGAATCGACGCGTACACGCGATTCACCACACGCTCGCCCATAGATTCCCCGCACCCGACCAGATCCGCAATTCGACACCAACCCGAATCAGAGTGTCGCCGAAGTATAAGGAAGGAGCGCCATAAACCGCGCCCGCTTGATCGCCTGCGAGAGCATCCGCTGCTCCGCTGCCGACGAGCTGAGCCGCTTGCGACCCAGAATCTTCCCGTTGGGGCTCATGAGCCGCCGAAGCGTCTCCACGTCCTTCCAATCGACGACAACCTTGCCCCCCTGGCCGGGCTTGGTGATCTTGGGCTTGGCGATGTTTCCGAATCGTGCGAACTTGCTCATGGGTCTGTAAGCCGGTCAAGCCGGCCTCCGTCATGGCCTTTGGCCCGGCCGCCACGCGAACACCGCATGAAAGCCGGACGACGGGATATGAACCCCGAGTATAGGTTCACCGCCCCGAGGCGTCCAATCCTTCCAAAGCCGCCTCCGCACGGCCTATCGCGCGTCCGCGCCAGTCCCCAGCCTGTTGCGCCCTCGGAGGGCCACCACATACGCAACCGAAATCAGCACCAGATTCTCCCCAACCTTGCACCAACCCACAGGCCCCTGGCAGATCAGCTTGAACCGCCCAAAGCACCCGCACGACAAGTCCTTGTGCCGCAGGATCACCGAGACCACCGCCCCCGTGAACGACAACAGCATCAGCAGCGCGAGCAACCCCGCAGCCCGCGTCCAAAGCCCCACGACAAGCGCGATACCCGCCACCGCCTCGACCCACGCTACCACAAACGCGAACGTCGGCACCCAGTCGATCGGCACCAGATCAAAGCTCTTCACCGCCAGCGCGAATGTGAAAGGCCCCGAGGGCTGATAGTCGCCCGGAACGTCAACGCCGAGTTTCAGTTTCTGGTACGCGCTGAAAAGAAACAGCACCCCCAGAGCGATTCGCAACGCGAGCACCAGACAGGCTTCCCATCGGCGTGCCAAAGCTCAGCCCCCGCCCTTCACAACCGGCAGCCCCGCCGCCGACCACCCCGGATATCCATCCTCCATGATGAACACATGCGTGAAGCGGGCCTGCGTCATCATCGCCCGCAGCTGCTCGCTCTCGTGACAGTCGCCGCCGTCGCAGTACACAACGACAGGCTCGTCGAGATTCGCCGTCTGATAGAAATCCTTCCACGCCGGCGCACCTGCGCTCAGGTCGTCGGTCGAGATGTGCAGTGCCCCGTCGAGGTGCCCGGCGGCAAAGGGTTCGGCCTTGCGTCCATCTATGAACACCACGCCCCGCCCTTGCAGCGTGAGAGCCTCCGCCAGCGAGATCTTCACACCCAGCTTCGCTACATCGAGGTTCTCAAGCGGCTTGATCGCGGCGGAGGCAGGCGGTGTCGCATTGGGCGTCTCGGCAGTGCCCTTTGTCGGAGCACCATCCACGGGTTTGGGCGTTGGTCCCGGCATCGCCTTCGTCGGCGTGCTGCTCGTGGGTGGATTCAACTCCTTGGACGCCACAGGCCTCGACCGCATGTCGATCACTGCAATGGCGATCCCCGCGCCGGCGAGCAGGAGAACGGGCACATACACCTTGGCCGACATCGGTGAGTCCTTCCTTACACGCCGTCGCGCGACGAGAACTTGAACGGCACGCGAACGGCGGGCATCCCCTTGATGTTCGACAGCAGCAGCACCTCCGCGTCATATGCCCCGGGGTGCACCGGCACGGGCGACTCGACCAGCACCGTCGCCACATCGCCCTTCTCGTTCATCGACCAGGTGATCTTTGGCGCGAAGCTCGATGCCTGCTTCACCGGCTTCCACTTCGCATCCGCGATGGTGAACGCCGCGGCCTTCACGTTCACGACCTTGAACTCCTGCTTGACCAACTGCGACTGCCCCAGCACGCCCAGGTCAAAGCTCGGCACGTCGGGCCGAAGATCGCTCATAATCTCGCCCGTCATCGCCACCGTGATCGGGCTCTCGATGCGCGAATCGGTGTGCCGCACAAAGATCGAATCTGTAAATCGCCCAAAGGCCGCTTCCACAGGCACCGTGACCTCGATATCTGTCTGTCGAATCTTCTCGCCCTGGACCTCGATCTCCTTGGTCTCGCCAACCTTCACCTTGATACCCGTGATGCCCCCGATCGACGCGTAGGTCGCCTTGAAGTCCGGCGCGCGGCCGCTCATCGTGAAATGCACCGTCTTGGCCACCCCGTGCTCAATCTCCCCCAGAGAAATGCCCTCCTTGGGGTCGAACCACACCGTGGGTTTGACATCGCAGAGAACCTTGATGAGCCGCACGGGCTTCTCCGGGTCATTGCACTTGATACGAATCGCGTACTCGACCGGACCCCGCTTCTTGATGGGTTCAAACCCGATGTCGATCACGCCCTCTTCACCCGGCGCATACTCCATCTTTGCCACCGCCCAGTCGGGCTTGTCGGGCGTCGAGCCAGCCTTGAGCCCCATCGCCTTGGGCCGCACGCACGAGCACGACGGACGTATCTCGCTGAAAATCAGCGGCGCATCGCCCGTGTTCTTGAACTTGATCTGCCCGTGCAGTTTGGTAATGTCGGTGACCACGCCCCAGTCCTGAACCTCGCGCTCCAGCTCGAACTTGGGTGCCGGGCCCACCTCGGGAATCGGTGTTGCAGCCGGCTGCACATCCGGCGCGGGCACCTTCTCGGGCTGCGACCAGGCCAGGGAGGCCGACAGGCCCGCCGTTGCAACCAACGCCGCGATCAATCCGTTGCGTAAATCCAGGATCTTCATCCGATGAACTCCGTTGTGGTCAGAGCCGAGCGTCGATCACGCCAGCAAGCTGTCCCAAAGTGCCAATTGACCCAGCCAAACAAGACGAGCCGGGAAGGCCCGGCTCGCTCACGTCACATCCGAACTCATTTGGGTGCGGCCGGGCTTTCCTTCTTTGGTGCGGGACCATTCCCGCCTCCGGGCACGCCCGTCGGCACGATCAGGCCCGGATTCTGCGGCCCGATCGTCGAAGGCGTCGCGGTCGGCTGCGGCGGCCCGGCCTGACCAGGCTGGCCCAAGGCCGGCACCCCGGCCGAACCCTTGGGGCGAACCGTCAGATACACCGGCACACGTACCGTCTCCTCGCCCGGCACATCTGTGCTCAGCACAAGCTCGCCCGTGTACCGAAGCGGCGACGAGCCCGCGTTGCCCGCCAGCTTGATCGTCGTGCTCCCGCCCTCTGCCGAGGCGACCACCGTCGCCGTCATCGGCACCGGCGGCTCGGTGATCGCTCGCAGGTCCGTGCCCTTGATCTTGAATGCCTTCCCCGTCTTGTGCGTGATCTTCACCTCGCCGGTGAAATCAGTCCCCACCATCGGCACGCCCAGCGAGATGCGGGCCGGATTGAGCTGCAGGTCGCCCATCACCTCGGCCGAAACGCCCAGCTTCATGTC
>JAYVUC010000162.1:0-7589 GCA_043788295.1 Phycisphaerales bacterium | reverse complement strand
CGATGCCCACGAGGCCCATGTGGATGATGTTGGAAAGCGTGGGGATCATGCCGAGGCATCCGATATGGCGGGTGTGCCAGCGGGCTCGTGGCCCATGAGCGATACACGCACGGTTCCGATGGTTCGGCCTTCGACGGTCTCGACGCTCAGACAGACGTTGCCGATCACGACCTCGTCGCCCGCGCGTGGCACGCGACCCAGGCGAGAGAACATGAGCCCGGCGAGGGTGGAGATGCGGCGTTCGCGGGCGGCACGCTCACCCAGGGCCCGCCGCCAGCCAGTTGTGCCGAAGAGCTGGGCCCAGTGGCGGATGCTCAGGCGTCCGGGCACGCGCCAGACGCCTGGGGCGAGCTCCTGCACGGCGTCGGCCCATTCGTGCTCGAGTTCGGCTTCGGGGGCCATGAGGCGTCTGACGACATCCTCGACCTCGATGAGCCCGGTGATCTGCCCGAACTCGTCGACACAGAGGGCGACGTTGGTGTGTGACTGGCGGAAGACTTCGAGGAGCTTGTCGAGCTTGGCCTTGTCGGGGACGAAGACCGGGGGTTCGGCGAACGCACCCGCCTCGCGGCGTTGCGAGCCGGAGTGGCGAAAGTATTCCTTGGCGTGGAGCGTGCCCAGCACGACGCCGTCGAGGCTTCCTTTGCAGACGGGGAAACGTGAGTGGCCGCTGCTGCGGACGAGTTTGGCGATGTCGTCGGCAGAGGCTGTGTCGGGTAGCCACTTGATGTCAACACGGGGGACCATTACGTCGCGGACGCGCATTTCACCCAGGCGGAGTACCTGCGAGAGGACCATCTGCTCGCGCTGGTCGAGGCCCGCCGAGCCGGCACCGATGGTCAGGAGCGCGGAGAGTTCTTCGGTGGAGAGGGGAACGTCGTCCTGGTGGGGCGGGGCGATGAGGCGAGAGAGGGGGCCAATGATGCCTCGGTCGAGGATCGCCAGCGGGATGGAGAGAAGGGCGAAGGCGCGGCTGAACACTGGCGCGAGGAGAACGGCGATGGTGGTGGGGGCGGCGGCGGCGAACTGTTTTGGCAGGATTTCGGCGCCGAGCACGAGGATGAGAAACGTGCACGCCTGGAACGCGAGCGTGAGGGCCGTGTTGTCGAAGTTGCTAGCAATGGCGGTGGACACGACGGCGTAGCCCACCATGGCGATGGTGTTGAGTACCAGCACGCCCACGAGAAATCGGCGCGGATTGTTCAAAAGGCGTGAGACGATCCGCTCGACGTGCGGATGAGTTTTGCGGAGCCTGATGCGGTCGGCGGCGGTGAGGCTGAAGATAGCGGTCTCGCATGCGGAGCATGTGGCCGCCATGAGGGCGAGGGCGAAGAGCAGGACGAGAAATGGGAGCAGGAGGGCGAGCATGTGGAGGCCCGACAGAGTATCGTCGTTCTGGGACGAGTCTCACGACCGCCTGGCGTGGGCGGCGGACAGAGCTTCGGTGATTCCTTTTCGCATCGCGTGCAAGAGCGCGGCCCTCACTTGGGGCATCGTCGGACAGGCGTCGCCCAGTAACTGTCGCAGGCTTGTCACGGGTCTGCCCACGAGCCCGCATGGCACGATGAGGGCGTAGTGGCTCATGTCGGGGTCGATGTTGAGGGAAAGCCCGTGCATCGAAACCCAGCGGCGCACGCGGACGCCCATGGCGGCGATCTTCATGGACTCATCGGGGTGTGTTGATGGCGAGGGTTTTACCCAGACGCCGGTCGAGCCGGGCTCGCGGCGGCCTTGGACGCCGAAGCTCGCCAGTGTGTCGATGACCGCTTGTTCGAGAAGCCTCATGTACTCGTGGAGGCCCAGCGCGAGGCGGTTGAGGTCGAGGAGCGGATAGGCGACGAGTGGACCCGGGCCGTGGTAGGGGATGTCGCCGCCGCGGTCGGTGTGTTCGAGCGTGACGCCCATTGAAGCGAGGAGTTCGGGTGAGGCGAGAAGGTTGGTTGCGGCACCAGGGCGATTGCTGATGGTGATGACCGGTGGATGCTCGACGAGCAGGATTCGGCCCAGGATTGGCTCGGGAGTGTCCCGCGACGCCAACACGCGTTCGAGTTCGGCACGCTGGCGTTCGAGCGCCTGGGCGTAGGGCATGAGTCCGAGGTCGATGGTGTCGAGCGGGAGAGGCACCGGCCGATCGTACCTTGGCAAATCGGCCAGGCGCGGTCGCGTCTGGCGGTGTCAAGGCTTTTGGAAGAAGGCCCGCACTCGCTCGCCAAGTGTGAACTCGTTGAGATCCTTGAGCTCGCCCGCGTCGAGGAAGACGCCGCCACACGACCGGCACAGGTCGATGATGACGTGTGGTTGACGCGGGTCGGGAAGCTGCATCATCACCGAATGATCGCGCGGGCACTCGATTGTCTCGGAGCGATAGACCTTGTTGGCGTAGCTGTGCCTGGCGGTGCCGAAGTCGATCTGGGTGGCGGCGCCGTTGGTTCGTAGGGCGGCCTCGAGCTCGTAGGCGTCGAACCACATGCCCCCGCAGCGGGCGCAGTGATCGACCGCGAAGCTGCCGACGGGGAGCTTCTCCATGATCGTGGCGTCCTTGGGGCAGCGGATTCGCTCGTCGGGCACGGGGTCGGGCTTCTGGCCTGCGATGGGCGTGGTCATGCGCGGAGTATACCTGGGCCGGGTTGCGAAACGAGAGCCGGGGAGTGTCGCCCCGGAGATGTACTTTCTTGCATGGAGAATGTGTGAAAGACAGGGGACCTGGCGGCACGCCCCGGCTCACAATTCAGACGACTGCGGGTTTGCGCGACTCGTTGAGCAACCGTCGCAGCACGGTTTGCAGCACTCCGCCATTGCGGTAGTACTCCGCCTCCACAGGTGTGTCGATGCGGCAGCGGGTGGTGAACTCGATTTTCTGTCCGTCGGGCTTCGTAGCCGTAACGCGAACCTCACAACGCGGCTCCACGAGCCCTTCTGTGCTCACGGGCAGGTGGAAGTCGAAGGTTTCGTCGCCTGTGAGTCCCAGGCTTGCGGCACACACACCTTCGAGGAAGCACAGGGGCAGTACACCCATGCCGACGAGATTGCTGCGGTGGATGCGCTCGAAGCTCTCGGAGATGACAGCGCGACAGCCCAGCAGCAGGGTTCCCTTGGCGGCCCAGTCGCGGCTGCTGCCCATGCCGTAGTCCTTGCCGGCGAGCACGACCAGCGGCGTGCCTTCCTGCTTGTAATTCATCGCGGCGGCGTGGATCGTGGCGATCAAGCCTTTTCCGGCGCGAGACATGTCGCGCGTCCAGCCGCCCTCGCGGACCTTTCCTGTCGCGGCATCAACGGCGAGCTTGTTTTTCACACGCACGTTGGCGAAAGTGCCGCGGGTCATGACGCGATCGTTGCCACGGCGGCTGCCGTAGCTGTTGAAGTCAACCTTTCGCACGCCCTGGGCGTTGAGGAAGTCGCCCGCCGGGCTCGCCTCGGCGATGTCGCCCGCAGGGCTGATGTGATCGGTCGTGACGCTGTCGCCCACGAATACGAGGCATTTCGCCCCGGTGATGGGGCGCACTGCGAGCGGCTTCTCGGTGAACCCCTCAAAATACGGCGGGTTCTGGATGTACGTACTCGCGTGATTCCACTCGTAGAGTTCGCTCTTGCTCACGGGCACGGCGTTCCACGTCGGGTTGCCATTGAAGACGTTGGCGTACTCCTTGCGGAACTGATCGGCGGTGAGGCACCGGGCCTTGAGAGCCTGCACCTCGGCCTGCGTGGGCCAGATGTCCTTGAGGAAGACGGGTTTGCCGGCCGCGGAGGTGCCCAGCGGCTCGGTGATGAGGTCGATCGCAACGCTGCCGGCAAGCGCGTACGCGACGCAGAGCGGCGGGCTGGCGAGATAGTTCGCCTTCACGTTGGGATGCACGCGCCCCTCGAAATTGCGGTTGCCGCTGAGCACGCTGGCGGCGATGAGGTCGCCCTCTTTGATCGCGGCCTCAACCTCGGCGGGCAGGGGTCCGGAGTTTCCGATGCAGGTGGTGCAGCCGTAGCCCACGGTCTGGAACCCGAGCGCATCGAGATCGGCGGTGAGGCCCGCCTTGTCGAGATATTCGGTGACGACCTTTGAGCCCGGCGCGAGGCTGGTTTTCACCCAGGGCTTGCTGGTGAGACCAAGTGCTCGTGCCTTGCGGGCCACGAGGCCAGCGGCGATGAGCACGTCGGGGTTGCTGGTGTTGGTGCAGCTTGTGATGGCGGCGATGACGACCGCGCCGTGGGTGAGCTTGCTCTCGGTGGGCCGGTTCTCCGAACCGTCCCCGGCCTTGTGCTTCACCGTTCCGGTGGAGCAGAAGATCTTTTCCGCGCCCAGCCCGAAGCTTGTGTTGCCCAAGGGCGCGCCCAGGGCTTTGAGGAACTCGGCCTTCACACCCTTGAGGTCGACGCGATCTTGCGGACGCTTGGGCCCGGCGAGGCTTGGCTGCACGGTGGAGAGATCGAGTTCGAGCACGTCGGTGAACTCGGGCTCGGCTGCGCCAGGGGCCCAGAAGAGGCCGTTGGCTTTCGCGTACGCCTCGACGAGCGCCACGGTCGCATCGTCGCGGCCGGTGAACTTCAGGAACGCGATGGTGACGGCGTCGATGGGGAAGAAGCCGACGGTCGCGCCGTACTCGGGCGCCATGTTGGCGATGGTCGCGCGGTCGGGGATCGAGAGCGCCGCGATGCCGTCGCCGAAGAACTCGACGAACTTGTCGACGACGCCCTTCTTGCGGAGGATCTGTGTGACGGTGAGCACGAGGTCGGTTGCGGTCGTGCCTTCGGGGAGCTTGCCCTTGAGCCTGAAGCCGACGACTTCTGGTGTGAGCATGTAGATGGGCTGACCGAGCATCACGGCCTCGGCCTCGATCCCACCCACGCCCCAGCCGACGACGCCCAGGCCGTTGATCATGGTGGTGTGGCTGTCGGTGCCGACGCAGGAATCAGGGTAGGCGACGGTTTCGGTGGCACCGCTCTCTGAGCGGTGTTCCTTCATCAGCACGCCCTTGGCGAGGTATTCGAGGTTGACCTGGTGGACGATGCCCGTGGCGGGCGGCACCACACTGAAGTTGCTGAGCGACTGCTGCCCCCACTTGAGGAACTCGTACCGTTCGTTGTTGCGGGCGAACTCCATGCCGGCGTTGATGGTCAGGGCGGTGCCGGCGGCGGTTGCGGGGCCGAACGCGTCCACCTGCACCGAGTGGTCGATGACCAGGTCGCACTTGACCAGCGGGTTGATGGCGTTGGGGTCGCCGCCGAGTTTCTTCATCGCGTCACGCATCGCGGCGAGATCGACCACGCAGGGGACGCCCGTGAAGTCCTGCAGCACCACTCGGCCCGGCATGAACGGAATCTCTTCCTTCACGGGCGCCTTGGCGTTCCAGTTGGCGAGGCCCGAGACGTCGTCGGCCGTCACGATGAACCCGTCGAGGTTCCGCAGCATGGATTCAAGCAGCACGCGGATGGAGTACGGCAGCTTCGACACGTGCCCTATGCCAGCCTTGGTCAGAGCGTCGAGGGAGAAGAATGTGTAGGAGCCGTGGGCGGTTTTGAGAGTTTGGCGGGCCTTGAACGGATCGGGGCGCGCGGTGGTCATGTGCATTCTCCTTCAGAGCCCCCGGCGCAAGCCGGGGGGCAAGTGTCGTCCGTTTCGATTGCCATGGACCTGGGCCAAGCCCGATCCGGACGCTCAACCATACACCGGTATCGGCATGAATCGAATCGATCAGAACGCTAATTTGCATAAACAATATTGATGAATCAGCATCGGCCTGCGTCATCCCGTCGACGATCCGCACTCGGGGCAGCGTTTGCCGGTTCCCGTTGTCAAGGGTGAATGCTGGTTGACCGCTTGCCCGCAGATCGCGCAGCGCGGTTCCGCTGCCGCCTTCCGCCTGGGGCCGAAAAATCGGGAGAGCAATCCGAGCACGATCACAAGTGCCAGAACACCTGTTCCAATCAACGCGATGTCGAGCCAGTCGCCGTCGGGTGAGTTGATCGCCATCATGGTGGGCGTGAGAAGGACAGCGCAGGCCGCGATAGCGAGCGTGGGTCGTTTCCACGAGCGAGCGGCACGCGGGGAAGCGTTCACCCGCACATCGCGTGATTCTTCGCCAGGGCCCGGGATGTATTTCAATCCCATGCGACCCTCATCAATTCCCACTCAACAGCAAGCAGCAGGTCACGCGGCCCCACGGCTCACCCTTCTGCGTACCTCGGCGTTGAGCTGAGAGGATGGCCAATCGGGGTGCGAGGCTCTCAGCATCGTGATGAGCATTTCGCGGGATTGGATAACCATTCGATTGGCCATTTCGAGTTTTATGGCCGGCGACATCCGCCGGAGAATCTCGACGGTGGCGTCATCAATCACCTCGATTCGTCGCGGGTCGATGGGCATGTGCGAAGTATACGTGCGACTGTCAGTCGTCGTGCCGGCGAAATTTACACCAACCCGTGCGAATCCTCGACGCCCAGGGTGGCGTAGATATCGCGGGTCGCGGTGCTCTTGTTGAGAGTGTACAGGTGAATCCCTGCCACGCGATGATCCAAGAGGTCGCGGCACTGCTCGGTGGCCCAGTGGACGCCCACGCGGCGCACGCCGTCGTCCTGGCCCCCCGCGCGGTTGACCGCGCGGATGAGTGGGGCGGGGTAGCGGGCCCCGGCGGCGAGGTCGGCCATGCGTTTCATCCCCGCCAGCGACGTGATGGGCATCACGCCCGCGATGATCGGCACGCGCACGCCCGCGAGCTCGCACCGGTCGCGGAAGTCGTAGAAGTCGCGGTTGTCGAAGAAGAGCTGCGTGATGATGAAGTCGGCCCCCTGATCGACCTTGGCCTTGAGGCGATCGAGCTCTTCGAGGCGGTTGGGCGTGTCGGGGTGGCCTTCGGGGAAGCCGGCGACGCCGATGGCAAACCCGCGGCGGACCGGGTGGCGTCCCGACGCGTTGAAGCGTTTGATGCACGCGACCAGGTCGCCCGCGTGGCGGAAGTGCTTGAAGGGCTCGTCGCCGGTGGAGCCCTTGGGCCGATCGCCGCGGAGGGCGAGGATCTTGTTGATCCCCGCCTCGGCGTAGCGTGTCAGGATCTCGTCGATGTCCTTCTCATCGTGCCCGACGCAGGTGAGGTGGGGCATCGGGTCCAAGGCTGTCGTCTTACCGATTTTCACAACCAGGTCGTTGGTGAGCTGGCGCGTGGACCCGCCCGCGCCGTAGGTCACGCTCACGAATGTGGGCTTGAGCTTCTCGAACTCCTTGATGTGCTCGAAGAGATCGCTCGCTCCTTCCGCTGTCCTGGGCGGAAAGAACTCGAACGAGAAGGTGGTTCGGCGGGATTGGAAGAGGTCGCGGATGTCCATGCTGTCGCACAGGCGTCCAGCCCGTGGCCTTTCTGATTCAAAGACGCCCCGAGACGATGAGGTCGCGGGGCGTGGAAGTCACCATAGCACGGGCAACATGCTCGTGGTACTCAATAACGGTAGTGATCGGGCTTGTACGGGCCATCGGGGGAGACGCCCAGGTAGTCGGCCTGGTCCTTGGAGAGTCGCGTGAGCTTCACGCCCAGCTTGTCGAGGTGGAGGCGGGCGACCTCCTCGACGAGCTTCTTGGGGAGCGTGTAGACCTTGCCCGTCTCGTA
>JAYVUC010000161.1:0-16739 GCA_043788295.1 Phycisphaerales bacterium | reverse complement strand
TCTCGATGTGCTCCTTGATCCGCACAGGCGTGAGCCCCTTGGCCGACACCATCCGGAACGCATCGTGCTCGCTGGGAGCCTCGATCGTTCCCGTGAGGCGCTCGCCGCCCGTCGAGACCGCCAGGTATTCAAATCGAAGCAGGCTCATGCCGCGACCCTCAGCACCGAAGCATCCGAGTCTGCCACTGTCACCAGATTCATCAATTCCGATACGGTGGTGATGCCGCGGAGGGCTTTCTCAACCCCGTCCTTGAGCATCGCACGCATCCCGTCCTGCTCGGCAGCCGCACGAATCTCCGACGCGGGTGCGTCGGCCTCGAACAGCTTCTGGAGCCCGCTGGTCACGCGGAGCATCTCGTACACGCCCACACGCCCGCGATAGCCCGTGGTTCGGCACGACCCGCAACCCGTACCCCTCCTGAGCAGGCCGACCCGGGAGGCGTCGATCCCGACGATCTTCAGCTCGTTTGCGTCGGCAAGGTCGGGCTGCGAGCAGTGCGCGCACACACGTCGCACGAGCCGCTGGGCGATCACGCAGAGCAGCGCGTTGTTGATGGCGAACGCGGGCAGGCCGAAGTCCTTGAGTCGCGTGATGGAGCTGACGGCGTCGTTGGTGTGGAGCGTGCTGAAAACCAGATGCCCCGTGAGGGCGGACTGGACGGCGATCTTGGCGGTCTCCTCGTCGCGGATCTCGCCCACGAGGATGACGTCGGGGTCTTGCCTCAGGATCGACCGCAGAACCGACGCGAAGTTGAGCCCGATGTCGGTGTTCACCTGGACCTGGCGGATCATGTTGAGCCTGATCTCGACGGGATCCTCGATGGTCATGATGTTCTGGTCGGGCGTGTTGATGTGATTCAGGGCGCAGTAGAGGGTCGTCGTCTTGCCCGAGCCGGTGGGCCCCGTGACCAGGATCATGCCGTGGGGTCTGTTGATCGCCTCTTCATACCAGCCCGTCATGTCCTTGGGCATCTCAAGGTTGCTCAGAGAGCCGATGGCCGCCGCGGGCCTCAGGAGCCGCATCACGACGTTCTCCCCGTGGACCATGGGCAGAACGCTCAGGCGGATGTCGATAGCCTGGTCCTTGTGCACGAATCGGATCTTGCCGTCCTGGGGCTTGCGGGTCTGCGTGAGGTCGAGCTTGGCGAGCACCTTGAGCCGCTGCACGATGCCCGCGTGCGAAGACTTTGAGGGGCCCTGCTGGGTCTGCAGCACGCCGTCAACGCGGTAGCGCAGGAACACCTCGCGGTCGTCGGGATTGATGTGGGCGTCGCTGGCGCCGGCCTCGATTGCGCCCAGGATGATCTGATTCACCGCGGCGACGATGGGCTCGTCGCCCGTGGTGAGATCCTCCTCGTTGTCGTGCGACTGGGAGGCTGCGCTGCTCTGCACCTGCGTTCCGGCGAGCCCGTAGGCCCTTGCGATGAGGGCGCGGAGCTGGTCCCCGTCACAGAGCACAGGCTCGATGTCCACTTTGAGGAATTGGCGAAGCTGGTCGATGACCGACAGGTTGAGCGGATCGAGCATTCCAACCGTCGCGGAGCCGCCGATGAGAAACAGTGGAAAGGACATGAGGCGATCGACGATGCCCTTGGGCATCAGCTTGGTGTGGTTGAAGTCGATGTCGAAGTGCGCGAGATCGACAAAGGGATACTCGCAGATTTTGGCACGCTCGATCGCCAGTCGGCGCGACGGCACAATGCCAAGTTCGACGAGCGACTCGACAACGTCGCGCCCGATCGTGGAGGCGTGCTCCTGAGCGCGTTTCACGTCCGCCTCACCGACCACTCCCTCGGCCAGCAGCGCACGCACGATGTAGTGGGACGATTCTTGCACAGGTCTTCCTTCTTTGGTCGCCATCCGGTCCGCTCAGGTTGCGCCCTCGTCTCCGAGCTTCTTCAGCAGCAGGTTCATCTGGGCCGACGACGACTCGGTCGGATTCACGAGAAGCCCAAGGAGATACATGGGGCGGCGGTCGGTCATCACGACGCGCTGCACGGTCGCAGGTGTTTCAAGCATCACCTCGCCCGCCTGCGTCCCCAGAATCCGCACAATGGTCATGACTCGGCGCGGCAGGAAGACCGGCGACAGGAGCGCGAGGCCCCCGACGCTCACGTCCATCACATCGATGTCGATCCAGCCGTCCTTCCCGCCCGCGGCCTGCGCCAGTCGCACGAGCGCAGCGTGATCGGGCGCGATGGCCATGCGTCCCTTGAGAGCCACATCGTGGCGCTGGGTCTGTCTGACTGCGAGTTCCTGCATCGTCGCCATCGTGCGCTCCGAGGGGGGCTGGCAAAGTCGTGCCACAAGTCAAACGACTTAGGGGGTCGTCACAGTCCGCCACATCGACTCAAAGTTGGGGCAACTTCGCCGAGAAAGACACGTTCGTGCGAGCAATTTGTGTGCAGGGTTTAGTCCGCCGCAATGAAAGCCGACTGGCTTGCGTTCTAGGACGATTCTCCACCGCCGGTCGAGCTGTCGCCGCCTGAAGCAGGTGGGTTGACCGCGCACGAACAGCACTGCTGTGTTATACGGATTCCGATTGAATCATGCGCCCACGCCGACGATGAGGTCCTCCGAATCGCCGCGCTCTATCGAGTGTCGCGGGAAACCCCAACGCGCAGAAATCAAACAGACTCCATATAACGCAAAGAGGGCGCGACCTTGGCAGCGATTCAATTGAGGTCGATGAACGGCGAGGTTTCGTCCATACAGACATGCACACGCAGCGGCGTGTCGAGCAGGCGGCGTGCCGCCTTGGGGCTTGTCGTCACCAGATGCTCACGCACTTCGAGGGCTCGCACCCGGCACGCGAGTTCGGGGATCGCCGCCCGAAGCACATCGGCGTTCGTTCTTACCCACGCGCCCGCGACCGCGAGGCTTCCCACGGCGCGGTCGATCGATGCCGCGTCGCTTCCGGCGGACAGCAGATGAATATCACCGGCCTCGCCGATGGCAAGCTCGATCTCCGGCGCGTAGGGACAGCGTGGCGAGACAGCCGTCAGCCCGGGAATCCGTGTGGACAATCGGGCAACTTGGGGGTCGCAGGGAGGCGGCACATGAGCTGCCGTCTTTGCGGCATCGCGGGTCTCGCTCGCCGAGCCTGCCAGTCGCGCCACCTGGGCGACAAGGTCGTTCGCCGAGGCGTCGAAGTTTCCAACAAACAAGGGCACCGAGCGACCAGGGCCGATCTTGTCGGGAAGAATCTCGATGGCGAGAGGCCTGGAGAGGAACACGGCCGCCGTCGCGGCGATGCGTTTGGACGCGACAGTTGCCTTGTCCTGAGGCCCGCCCAGAAAGACAACACGAAGCGAGGCCGTCAGCCCCTCGCCCCCGGCCTGGCACAGGCCCTTGAGAGCGCGATAGCTCGCAACCAGCGCAGCATCGTTGGCTCCCGTCAGGAGCGTCACCGTGGATACGCCCGCGTGCGATGCCATCTCCGGTTCCCAGACCTCATCGGTGCTGATGATCCAGTGCTTGGCGATTTCCGCAGCGGCCCGGCACGCCGATTCGAGCGAGTTCAGTTCTGGCAGGTTTGTCGGAGGGACATTGCTGAGCAGGTCGAGCGAAGCACTTCCGCCGCGAAGGCGCAGGAGCGCGACGGGCTCGTCCAGACCTCGCTGACGCGTGCGAGAATACTGGTGCACCCAAGCCGAGGCAAGGACGGGTAGATGACCCACGATCACCACCTCGATGTGCCCGGCGGTCTTCTGCGCCGGATCGCGCAGCAGTGTCGAGGTGAAAGCTGCTCCATCAACTGACGCGGCGCGAACTTCAGATGGTGCCGCGAGAGGAACCCTCATCCGCAGCGGCGGCAGGGGGATGTCATCGGTGTGTTCGACGCCCAGATCGGCGAGCCCGCTGCCCAGAAAGAGCTCGGTCAGCGCGTCTGCGGGATCGGCGGCCGACAGCATGCCCTTGGCCGATCGGGGGAGGTCCGACGAGGGCTTTTTCGTGCGTTCGTGGGCTTGCGAGGTGCCTTCGAGCATCGTTGTCAAAGTCTAGGCCGAATCGACGGGTCGGATCAGGCGCTGGTTACGACGGCCTCGGCGGGCTGCCTGACGACGCAAATGTTGTTGGGCTCACCGAAGGGATTGTGCGAGACATTGGCGTTGTGCTCGTCGCCGTGCCACACGCCGTCGATCACCAGGCGGTATTGGTACTCGCCCGCAGGGAGGGGCAGGCAGAGCTCAAAGATCTGCTGCTCCTCGTTGCGGTGCATGGGAGTTGTCGCGGCCGACCAGCCGTTGAAACTGCCCGCGATCGACACCGTCGTGCCGATCGTGAGGGGCTGGACGAACAGCGTGCCCTGGCTCGTCTGCCGCACCCCAAAGAGCCTCTTTGCAGCCTCGAAACCCCGCAGTGGCTTGACCTCAACACCCTCGACGAGTTTGAGGCCCGGCCCCGCAGGGGCCGGGCGTCGCATCATTTTCTGAGCCCGCTGCACGAGTTCCTGTGTGCGTGACAGGGTCGGCGGTGTTTCCACCGAGATGCCCGACTGCTCGAGCGCCGAGTTGACCTCGCAAGCCAGGCTCGTGGGCGAGTAGGACGGCGCTGCTTCCAGTGTGGACGCAACCGCCGCGCTGTGCGGTTGCCGCGCGCTGTTTCCTGCCGGGAGTGAGGTGGTATCGGGCGAGCTGCCGTCGGCGTTGGGCGAGTCTGGGAGCATGTCGTCGAGCGGGATGTCGTGCTGGAGTTCCATCTCGCCCCCGCGGAGGGCAAACGTCCGCACGCACCATTCGCCGAGCTTCGCGTAGTCCGCAGCCCCCGTCGATTGATCGTCGAACTCGTGGATGGACTGCCCGAAACTGGCGGCGTCGCGGAGCTTGACGTCTCGGCGGATCACCACCGGCGCAATGTGGGTCGAGAATCGGCGGCGCAGTTCCGCGAGAAGGTCGCCCGCCACGGTGCTGGTCTCGTCGTGAATCGTGGGCAGAATCCAGGTCTGGAGCGTGACGCCCAGTCGCTTGGCGAGGCTCTTGATGGTGCTGACCTGACGTGTGGCCCCCTGAAGCGAGAAGTAGCCGGTCTCGACGGGGATAAGCACCGTGTTGGCGGCGCACAGCGCGTTGTAGGTGAGCAGACCGATGCTGGGCGAGCTGTCCACAAGAGCAACGTCGTATTCGCCGCTGAACTTCTCAAGAACATTTTGCAGCCGGCGCTCGCGGTCGGGGCGCTCGGCCAGCCCGCCGCGGAGGGCCTCGAGACCGGCGAGCTTCATGCGGCTTGGCGCGAGGTCGAGGTTGCGGCCCGCGTTCCACAGAAGGCGTGCCGGATCGAGCGGGCGATTCGGGGGGGCGAGCATCGCGTCGCCGATGTCAAGGTCGATGCGGTTGTCGGGTATGCCCAGGCCTGCAGCACAATGGGACTGCGGGTCCATGTCCACCAGCAGCACACGCAAGCCAAGGCGTGCGAGCGAGGCGGCAAGATTGATAGCGGTGGTGGTCTTTCCGCATCCGCCCTTTTGGTTGATGATCGTGATGATCCGCACGCGATTGCTCCTCGGTGTAAAGAACGAGCGCATAAACAGCGCTCGCGGCCCATGCCGCTCAGGTCACGCACTCTGGTGCCCCTCTTATGCACCGACTCACGCCTTCATTCGGGACAGAACGCACCGAACAGGTGAGGGAAATGTCCCCCACGTAGAATCACCTATCGGACTGGTTCTTTCGCTCTCTTGAAATTGGGCGTGCAGAAACCGTCGAACTTCACGCCGCCCCAATGGATTGCCAGCCAGCCGCAACCGCGGATTCGGACGGCGAATCGACCACGGCGCACCGGGAAAGCCCGATCGGAAGCACCAACCGAAGACGCCCGGATCGCACCTTTTTGTCGTGCAGCATGAGCGAAATAAGTCTTGAAACGGGCGGCAATCCACACAATCGCACCGGAAGGTCCAACGACTGCAATGCCCGCACCACCCGAGCTGCCTCGGCGTGTGAAATCTGGTCCAGGGCCAAAGCCGTCTGGGTGGCAGCGACCACGCCCAAGGAGACGGCCTCCCCGTGCTTCAGCGGAGATTCGGCGGGGTCGGCGAACGGAAAGAGTCCCGGAAGGGTCTCGATGACGTGGCCGAAGGTGTGCCCGAGGTTGAGCAGGGCGCGCCCGGCAGTACCAGTGGCCTCTTCACGTTCGTCGCCGGCAACCACGCGGGACTTGACTGACACATTTCGTGAAACAAGCTCGGTTAGAACAGCCCCATTCCGGGCTGCGATGGCGGGTTGGGATGCGAGGAGCCAGTTGAAGAGGTCGGGGTCGCCGAAATCGCCCGAGAGCATGCCGTGCTTGACGCACTCGGCGAGGCCCGCGCGGAACGCGCGGTCGGGGAGGGACGCGAGCGTGGAGATGTCGGCGAGGACGGCGCGGGGCTGATGGAAGAGGCCCACAAAGTTCTTTTTGAGACCTTCATCCTGCTGGCCGGGGATGGCGAGATTGACGCCGGTCTTGCCGCCCACGGAGGCGTCGACCATTGCGAGGAGGGTGGTGGGGCACTGGATGACAGGAACGCCGCGGCGGTAGACCCCAGCCGCGAAACCCACGAGGTCGCCGACGATCCCGCCGCCCAGGGCGATGGCGGGCTCGGAGCGTTCGAGTTTGGCGCTGGTCATGGCGGCGAGAACGCCTTCGAGTTGCGTGAGCGATTTGTCGTGCTCGGTCGAGACGATGTCGAATGTGGTGGGTGTGAAACCGCCGGCCCTGAGTGACGCGATCGCCACTTCGCGTGTGCATGCGGGAATGTTCGAGTCGATGCCGACGAAGGCACGTGTGCCGCTTGGGGACGCCATTCGTGTGCGGGCACCGAGTTCGCTGAGCGTGCCCGGGCCGACGACGACTTCGTAGCTCCGGTCGTTCAGCTCTACGCGCACGACCGAGCGTGTTGCGGTGGAATCAGGCTTGCTCGGGTGGCTCACGGGCGATCACTCCGCCTTGACGGGCCTTTGTCCACCCCTGGCCTTGGGGGCTTCGGTGCGTTCCCAGTCGAGCCGTGGCACCTCGCCCCAGAGCATCTCGAGGTCGTAGTACGCGCGTGTGTTGGGCTCGAAGAGGTGAACGACGACATCGACGAAATCGGCGAGCACCCAGGTGGCCCGGTCGTCGATGCTGCGGCGGACGACCTCGTGACCCACGCTGCGGGCGAGTTCGGCGACATCGCCCAGCGTGGACTTCATCTGGCGGTCGGAGGTGCCCGACCCGATGATGATGAAATCGGTCACACTGCTGACGGCCGAGACATCGAGAAGAACGATGTCTGTGCACTTGTCGTCCAGAAGCAGGCGGGCGGCCTCGATCGCGAACTCGCGTGTCGGGAGGCGGCCTGCGCGGGCGGTTGTCGTCGTGCGGGGCTTGGGGTCGCTGATCGCGGTTGAAAGCAGGCTTGTGAGGTCAGACGGCACTGACGGAGCGGGTGCGGCAGCTGGTGCGGCGATCACTTTCTGCGGCGCGGCGGCCTTCTTCACACGGCGGGTGGTCTTCTTGACAACCTTTTTCTTGGTCGCCTTGGCGGAGGGGCGGCTGGCGGACTTGGCTGGCTTCTTGGTCTTGGCTTTGGAGATGGACGCGGACTTGGTTTGTGCAGCTTTGCTCATTGGCCTTGATCTTAGACCCCGACATGGGCTCTCGTGTCCGATTCCGACGGCACGCGTGAGGTTTCCTGAACGACAGGAACACCCGCGATCGGGCCGTCGTGGGCGGCGATTGAGAGCCTGTAGGTTGAGCCAAGGTGGTATGACGCCGCGAGAAGGGGCTCGTTGCACTGACGCGAGAGGTGGAGCAGAACGACCTCGCGGCGCGGCAAGACGCGGCGGGTGAGTTCGATGCATTGCTCGTTGCTGAGATGGCCATTGCCCCCCATGATGCGTTGCTTGAGGAATGGCGGGCGATCGGAGGCGAGCTGGAGGCGCGGGCAGTAGTTGCTCTCGATGGCGAGCACATCCACGCTGCTGAGGTGTGCGGCGAGGGCGTCGGAGGGCTTGCCGACGTCGGTGGCATAGCCGAGCGTTGAGGAACAGCCGGTGAACTCGACGCGGAAGACGGCGACGCCGAGTGAATCGTGTCCGGCGAGAAAGGGTCGGAAGTAGACACCTGGGACGGGCTCGAACTTGCCCTCGAAGGGTTCGACGGCGGTGCGCAAGAGCAGGCCTTCACGCTCTCCCCGGCCCAGATGTCGGCGGTGCATGTGGACGCGGGTTTGCGGAGGAACCTTGCCGAACCAGCCGGGATAGGCGTGGTCAACGTCGAGGTGCGTGAGGACCACCGCGGCGATGGGTGTGTCTCCCAGGCCCGCGAGTGCGAGAAAGGCGCGGGTGCGGCGGGGCGAGAGGCCCAGGTCGATGAGGATGAGGGTGGCGGTGCCATCGCGGCGCTGGATGCGGAGGGCCGAGCAGTTGCCGCCCGAGCTGCTGGCGAGAACGTGGAGCGAGACGCTGCTGATGTGCGAGCCGGGGGAGAGCGTGGCCGGCGGCGGGTCGATGGCGTCGAAGAGCGTCGTCAATCGACACCGCCCGAGTCGTCGGCGAGCGGATCGCCCGAGCGCATGGCGCGGACGAGGGAAACGAGGTCGCGTGTCGGCCTGCCGAGCCCAGGGCTGATGGGGCGTTTGGCGTCGATGACAAACTGGCACATTTCCATGACGGGCGGGCAGTCCTTGCCGAGTTCACGGAGGATGCTGATCATTTCGTCGCGAGGGAGCGAGCGGCGGAAGGCCTTGTTGAAGGCCCAGCGAACCATCGTGATGTGCTCGCGCGGGATGCCGTTGCGCCGCATCCCGACGAGATTGACACCGTGCAGGCGGTTTCGGCCTGCCGAGACGCAGTAGGGCGGGACGTCGGTGGAGAGCGCGACGCCTCCCGAGACGAAGGCGAGGCGGCCCACGCGGTTGAACTGATGGATCGCACAGTTGCCCGAAATGTTGGCCCGCTCGCCGACGTGGGAATGGCCGGCGAGCAGTGCACCGTTGGCGAGGATGACGTCATTGGAGACAAACGCGTCGTGGCCCGCGTGCGAGTTGACCATCATCATGACACGGTCGCCGATGGTGGTGGGGGCGTCGGGCTTGGTGGCGGAGTGGACGGTGACGCCCTCGCGGATGAGGCAGCCCGAGCCGATCTGGACGCCGGCGGTGGGGTAGCCGATGGAGAACTTGAAATCCTGGGCGGGGAGCCCGAGGCAGGCGTTGGGGTAGACGGTGGTGTTCTCGCCGATGGTGAGCGGGCCTTGCAGGATGACATTGGCGATGAGGCGGACGCCTGGGGCGAGGCGGACGAGGCCGCCGGGAGTGCCCTGCACGATGCATCCGGGGCCGATGACGACGCTCTCGGCGAGTTCGACGTGGGAGTTGACGATGGCGGACGGGTGAATCTCCGGCATGGGCGATGGTAGCCGGTTGGAAGGGCTTTTGGTCCGGGCCTCGAAGCGGTGAACGGCGGAATCGTGTGGATTCTGGTACCATTCGCCAACCATGATTGATACCGCCAAGGTCGCCGATCGTCGCAAGCTCCGTTTCGGGTCTCTCGCGGATCTGCGGAAAGATGTGGACGCGATCGAGGCAGCCCAGCGAGCGGGTACTCTTCGCGTGACGGGAAACTGGTCGCCAGCACAGAATCTCGCGCACCTCGCGGCGTTCATCAGCTACGCGTACGACGGGTATCCGCCGGGCTTTCCAAATCCGCCGTGGTTCATCAAGTTCATCTTCAGGTTCATGAAGAAGAAGTACCTTCACGGGGGGCTGCCGGTGGGGCTCAGGATTCCCAAAGTTCCCGGGGGGACGGTCGGGGCCGACGAGATGCCGTTTGACGACGCGGTATTACGCTTCCGCAAGGCGATAGGCCGGCTGGAGCAGAGCCCGCCGACAAAGCCCAACGTGATTTTCGGCCCGATGAGCCCTGACGAGTGGAAGGCGATGCACATGCGGCACGCGGAGCTGCATTTGAGTTTTTTGCACATGAAGTGACAACCGATGGTCCCGTGAACAGCAAGAGCGACAATGACATCAGGTCCAGAAGCCCGCGAGGAGACAGGCCATGGTGTGTCGAGCGATGTTGATACCGGCTGCGTTTGTGGTTTTGTCCTCGACTTCACACGTTGGCGGCCACCCGCCGGACGGGCATGACGATTCTCAGGGTGCGTCGCAGCCGCCCGCCGCCCCGGTGGACGCTCAGGCGGCACCTAAAAACTCGGTCAAGATCGAGGTGAAGGACGGCGTTCGGACGATCACGAGCAACGGCATCCCGGATCACGAGCCTGGGAAGTTTCCAAACCGCGGGAACCCCAACACGATCGCGGAGCAGAAGTACACGTTCCACATGCCCGAGCACCCCAAGGCGACGGCTGCCGGTTCGCCGTTGCGGCGCGGTGCGCTCGCGGGCGTGGCGCTCAACGGCGTGGTGTTTGACCCCGGCACGGCCGAGGCGTGGAAGAACGATCCGCGGTCGGGGTGGAACATCGAAGCGATCCCGCCCGCAGGCGTGAAGAGCATGGACCTGGGGCTTGATTCGAGCCACGCGCACGTGCAACCAAACGGTGCGTACCACTACCACTCGTCGCCGACGGCTCTGGTGGCCCGGCTCGCGAAGGACAAGGGCGTGAAGATCGGCGAGGCGATGATTCAGGTTGGTTGGGCGGCCGACGGCTTCCCGATCTATGACTCGCACGGGCCCACAAAGGCCGACGACGCGAAGAGCCCGATCAAGGAGATGCACGCGGGGTACAAGATCAAGATCGGCGAGCGGCCCGCGGGCGAGAAGGGGCCGGGCGGCAAGTTCGACGGGACGTACACGCAGGATTACGAGTTTGCCGCTGGCACGGGCGATCTCGACGAGTTCAACGGGCGGACCGGGGCGACGCCGGAGTTTCCGCATGGGACGTACTACTACGTGGTCACGAACGAGTTTCCGTATATCCCGCGGCAGCTCAAGGGAACGCCCGACGCGAGCTTCGAGAAGAAGGATGGGCCGCCGGGCGGTGGTCCGGGAGGACCGGGTGGCGGGCCGGGTGGTCGCAGACCGCCGCCGGGCGGGAGGCCGCCACAGAGAACGCCGACGCCGCCCGATGCGCCGCGTTGATAGTCAGTGGGTCGTTTGCTGCAAGGAAGCTCCCCGATGATTCTGAAAGTGCTGGATCAGCCGTACTACCAGACCGACCGCGAGAAGTACTGGTACGAGATCAACGCGGACGACCGGGCGGACAACATTCGGCGGCTGTGCGCGCGGATCAAGCCGCGAAAAGTGCTGGATATCGGGGCGGGCAAGGGGTCGGTGATGCAGCGGCTGCACGATGCGGGGATGGGCGAGGAGTGGGATTCGATCGAGGATTCACAGACGGGGCTCGCGGAGATTCGCAAACGTGTGGGACCGAAGATTCACGAGCCCAAGGAGCTGACGGGGTATCGACTGGCGTTTGAGGACGATGCGTTTGATCTCGCGATTCTGAGCCACATGCTGGAGCATCAGGAGCATCCGCGGGTGATGCTGTACGAGGCGCGGCGGGTCGCGCGGTATCTGTATGTGGAGGTCGCGCTGCGGCACGTGGCGTTCAAGAGCAATCTGGCGGCGGATTTCACGATGAACCGGGCCGGGCACGTGAACTACTACGACCGGCACACGATCCGGCGGCTCGTGCAGAGCTCGGGATGGAAGATTCTGGACGCGCAGGCGTTCATCACCAATGCGGCGACCTACAAGTTCATGAAGGGCACGCGGGGGCTGGTGGAGCACAAGCACAAGAAGTTGCTGCTGGGTGCCATCCCGCGGCTTGCGCAGTGCATGTTCACTTTCCACTACGGGATGCTGTGCGAGCGGACGCAGAAGGTGGCGGGTGCGATGCCGGACGTGCTGGGGACGCAGGTGTGAGACTCAGCGTTAGGCCAGCTCGGCCCAGGCCTTTTCGAGTCGTTTCACCGAGACGGGCGTGAGCGAGCCGAGTTCCTGAGTGAAGAGTGAGACGCGAAGCTCTTCGAGAAGCCACTTGAAGTCGTCGAGGCCGGGATCGGGGCGGCCCGATTTGTTGCGGGCATCCAGGCGGAGCAGGTAGTTTCGCCACAGGTTTGCCATATCGGCCATGAAACGGGCGTCGCGATCGACGCCGGAGGTTTGCAGCTTACCCATACGCACCACGGCGGATTGCAGGTATCGCGGCAGGTTCCTGAGATGCTCGTAAGGCGTCGCGGCGAGCGAGCCCTTGTGAACAAGGAGCAGGAGCTGAAGGCGGATGTCGGCGGCGGCGGCGGCCCACGCGGGCGGACCGGTGACCGAAAGCCTGAGCTGGAGCTGCTGGTGGAGCGAGAGAACTTTTGCCACGATGTCGCCGGCCTCAAAGACAGCGTTGCGGATGACGTTCCAACGGTCGCGGAGGCGCGATACAAACTGCTCGCGGTTGCGGGGAAGCGGGGAATCGCCCGACATGAAAACGCGGTCGGCGACGATGGAGGTCAGCTCGTCCCTGAGCTCGGCGGCGGAGCCAAGCGTGGCGTAGAGGGTGGCCATGCGGTTCAGCTCCGAGACCATGCGGAGGGCGTGGTCGAGCTCATCCTTGGCGGCGAGAATGTAGAGGCGGCGGATGCCGGCGCGATTGGCCTCGGCGGCGGCGCGGGGAGATTCGAGAACCTCGAGCGAGGCGTGCGTGCGGCGATCGACGAGGGCGGGGTAGCCCGCGAGGATCGCTTTGCCCTGCGGCAGGTTGACGCGCTCGGGAAGGTCGCCGAAGTTCCAGTCGGTGATGCGGTCCTTTGAGAGCGTCTTGCCGGCGGCGGAGACGAAGCTCTGGCGGGCGCGGTCGCCGAACTGTTTGAGCAGGGCGAAAAGGTCGCGATCGGAGCCGACAAGCTCACCCTTGTCGTCAACAACGCGGATGAGGAAGCGGAGGTGTCGCGGCACGCCGTCGAGACGCATCGCGTCGCGCGGGATGGAGATTCTGCTCATGCTGCGGACGGCGGCGATGACGGCGTCGAGAAGCGGCCCCTTGCCGAACGTGATCGCGGTGGCGACGCGTGCGGCGAGCGTTTCGGTGTCGCCCAGGTCTTTGCGGAGTGCTTTCGGCAGCGTGTCGAAGAGCGCGGCGATCTTGGCGGAAAGCAGGCCGGGGATGAGCCATTCGAGCGTCGGTGCGTCGAGCTGGTGGAGGGTTTGGAGGGGAAC
This sequence comes from Phycisphaerales bacterium, assembly GCA_043788295.1. GTDB lineage: Bacteria > Planctomycetota > Phycisphaerae > Phycisphaerales > UBA1924 > UBA2396. The sequence goes on along the minus strand of JAYVUC010000161.1, from coordinate 3,609 downwards.
GGTGATGGTGACGCCGTCGTCGGGTTTGGTGGTGTCGTATTTGTACTGAAGGTTGAGGCGCGTGCCGAATGTTTCGAGCTTGTCGGGAAAGTGCTCGGGCGAGATGCCCAGGGCAGCCTTGGGCGTCAGGTCGGCCTCGGACATGAAGAGAACTTTGGGGTTGGGTCGTTCGACTTGCTTGCGCCACATGTCGAGCGAGACGGTGCTGTAGGCGTCGGGCGGCACGCGTTTGTCGTAGAACTCGAAGATGAGGCGCGGATCGACAGCGATGTCGGCGCGGCGGGTGCGCTCGGAGAGATTGCGGAGGTAGGTGAGCATGTCGCGGTTGGCCCGCCAGAAGGGCGCGGGTGAGATGAGCTGCTCATCGACGAGGGCGTGCTGGATGAAAATCTCGCGGGCGGCGGGCGGGTCGATGGGGCCGAAGTGCACGCGACGCCGGGCGATGAGCTCGAGCCCCAAGAGCGTGACTTTCTCGAACGCGAAGACCTGGCCCACGTCCTTGTCCCAGTGCGGCTCGGAGTACGCGCGTTTGATGAGGTGCGCGCCGATGCGCTCGACCCACACGGGATCGACCTTGGCGACCTCGCGGGCGTAGAGCTTGGTGGTGTGGACAAGCTCGGCGGCCATCACGAACTGCGGGCCCTTGCGAAAGAGCGACGAGCCAGGGAAGATGTGGAAGCGGATGTTGCGGCAGCCGGTGTAGCCGCCCTCTTCGTGCTTCTTGCCGAGATTGCAGAGCAGGCCGGTGAGCATTGCCCGGTGGACAGCGTCTTTCTCGGCGGGGACTGTGTTGGGCCTGAGATCGAGCGTGGCGGCGAGGCGGGCGAGCTGCTGGTGCGTGGAGGCCCATTCACGAATCTTCATCCAGTTGATGAAGTTCTGGCGGCACCACTTGCGGAGCTTGCCGGAAGAGAGTTCGGAATCGAGGCGATGGAACTCCCGCCACAGATTGAGCAGGGCGATGAAGTCGCTGTCGGGGTCGTCGAACTGGGCGTGGGCCTCGTCGGCCTTGTCGGCGAGTTCCATCGGGCGATCGCGGGGATCTTCGACCGCCAGTGCGCTGGCGATGATGAGAAGCTCGGACACGCAATTCTCGTCGTGCCCGGCGAGGATCATTCGGCCGATGCGCGGGTCGACGGGGAGCTTGGCGAGCTTGTGGCCCAGCGGCGTGAGCTTGTTCGCGTCGTCCATCGCGCCAAGCTCGCGCAGCGTTTCGTAGCCGTCGCGTATCTGGCGGCTGTCGGGAGGGTCGAGAAACGGAAAGCTCTCGGGCGAGCCAAGCCCAAGAGCGGTCATCTGAAGAATGACGCTCGCGAGGTTGGTGCGCTGGATTTCGGGGTCGGTAAAGGCGTCGCGTCCGTCGAAATCGGCCTGGCTGTAGAGGCGGATGGCGATGCCGGGGCCCAGCCGCCCGCAACGGCCCGAACGCTGATTGACCGAAGCGCGGCTGATCGTTTCGACGGGCAGGCGTTGCACTTTGGTGCCCGCGGAGTAGCGGGAGATGCGGGCGAGGCCGCCGTCGATGACGTAGCGGATGCCGGGAACGGTGAGGCTGGTTTCGGCGACATTGGTGGAGAGGACGACGCGGCGCGTGGTGTGGTTGGCGAAGACGCGTTCCTGCTCGGCGGCGGAAAGACGCGCGTAAAGCGGGACGATTTCGAGATTTCCGGGCGGAAAGTGGTCGCGCAGGTCGTCGGCGACCATGCGGATCTCGCGTTCACCGGGAAGGAACACGAGAATGTCGCCCGGTCCTTCGTGGATCAGCTCTTCGACGCTGCGGATCACGCCCTCGTCCAGGCGCAGGTCGTCGTCGGACTCGGATTGTGCGGCGAGGGAGCGGTAGCGAACCTCGACGGGGTACATGCGGCCGCTGACCTCGATGACGGGGCAGTCGCCGAAGTGGGCACTGAAACGTTTGGGGTCGATGGTGGCGGAGGTGATGATGAGCTTGAGGTCGGGGCGGCGGGGAAGGAGCTGGCGAAGATAGCCGAGCAGAAAGTCAATGTTGAGCGAGCGTTCGTGCGCCTCGTCGATGATGAGTGTGTCGTAGTGGGCGAGCGGACGGTCGTGCTGCGTTTCGGTGAGCAGCATGCCGTCGGTCATGACTTTGAGAAAGGTGTCAGGGCTGGTCTTGTCGCCGAAGCGCACTTTGTACCCCACGCCCTTGCCGAGCGGGATGTCGAGCTCCTGCGCGATTCGGGCGGCGACCGAGCGTGCGGCGATTCGTCGCGGCTGGGTGTGGCCGATCATGCCGGTGAGGCCGCGACCGGCGTCGAGGCAGATTTTGGGGAGCTGGGTGGTCTTGCCCGAGCCGGTCTCGCCGCAGACGACGACGACCTGGTTGTTGCGGATGGCATCGGCGATCTCTTCACGCCGCTGAGTCACGGGGAGATCGGGCGGATAGGAGGTGCCGGGAAGGGCCTTGGCCCGTTTGGCGGCACGCTCGACGGCCCGATCGACTTCGGCGACGACCAGCGAGCCGAGCCGGTCGGTTGCTTTGCCTGATTCCAACAGCGTGCGAAGCTCGCGGAGCTGACGGGCGATGCGGAAACGGTCGGTGACCAGGCACGATTCGAGTCGGCGGGCGAGTTGGCGCAGGCGGGGGTCCACAGGGAGAGAGGCTAGGTTGGTCTGGCGGTAGTCAGCCCCGGTTCGGAGATGTGGTAGGGAACAAAGAGCCCCGGTTCGGAGAACCGGGCCACCTGGAGCGGTGCCACCGGAGGCCCCAAAGATCGGTACACTGTGGCGACACGAACACTCGATGGAGGTTGATGGCATGAGCGACGCGAATACACCGATGGAGCCGCAGGGGGCGTATGAAGAGGTCTATGTCGATATGCCGCAGTGGCCCAAGGCGATTGGGATTGTGAGCATCATCTGGTCGGGGATCGGGTTGACTTGCCTGGGGTGCGGCGTTGCTGGAATGGCAGCTGGGCAGGCGTTCATGACCGACGAGATGCGAGCGCAGTCGCCTCCAATGAACTTTGGGCTCCTTGACTACGGCTCCATGGGAGCAAGCGGGCTCAACGCTGTGGTGCTCTTGATCGCGGGGATTTTGACGCTCCGCCGGTCGATCTCCGGGCGATGGCTCCACCTGATCTACGCTCTGGTTTCATTGCCCATGTTTGGGCTTGGCGTGTGGCTCACCATGGGGCACCAGCACGATCAAACGCTTTGGTATTCCCAGAACCCCGATAGCCCCGGTGCCAAGATGATGGCCGGAGGGTCGGGGGGTGTGATCAAGTCGATCACCCTTGGGGTGCAGATAATTTTCGGCTTGGGATATCCCGTGTTCCTTCTGATCTGGTTCGGGCTGGTCAAGCGGTCGGGGGCGAGCATGACCGGGATGCCCGATGACAGCACCGTCGCGGCTGGCGATCACATGTGATTTGTGCGGACTCAACACCAGAAACCCTCAACCACGATTCAGGAGTCGAACATGGCAGTGCAACTCGGCGACATTGCACCCGACTTCTCGCAGGACTCCACCCAGGGGCGCATTGAATTCCAGTAACTCTTCAGCCGACGGCAACAGCACGGGGTGGCAATGGCGGGAGTGAGCCGGTGGCCGAGTAGGCCCGCAGGGCCGATTCGATGGTCGCACGGGGG
>JAYVUC010000160.1:0-11252 GCA_043788295.1 Phycisphaerales bacterium | reverse complement strand
ATGTCGAGGTGGCACCACGGCACCTTCTCATCGACGAAGTACGACAGGAACGCCGCGCCCTGGATCGGATGGGCCTTGCGGTTGGGGTTGCTGTTGAGGATGTCGGCCACGGGGCTCTTCATCATCTCGCGGTACTCGGCGTGCATGGGCAGTCGCCAGACGCGCTCGCCGCTGGCCGCGCTGGCCGCTTCCACCTTCGCTCGCAGCTTGTCGTCCTCGCAGAAGAGGCCCGCGTAGGTGCTGCCCAGCGCGACCACCACGCCGCCCGTGAGCGTCGCGATGTCGATGATGCCCGCGGGGTCTTCCTTCTCGCAAGCCCAGCAGAGCGCGTCGGCCAGCACCAGACGCCCCTCGGCGTCGGTGTTGGTGACCTCGACGGTGACGCCGTTGCGGTACGTGAGAATGTCATCGGGGCGGTACGCCTCGTCGCCTACGGAGTTTTCCGCCGAGACGAGCAGGGCGACGACGCGGCGCTTGGGTTTGATGGTGGTGGCGATGGCGTGCATCGCGCCCAGCACGGCGCAGCCGCCGTCCTTGTCACGCTTCATGCCCACCATCGTGTTGTTGATCTTGAGCGAGAGCCCTCCCGTGTCGTAGGTGATGGTCTTGCCGATGATGACGATGGGCTTGCCCGAGGGCTTGCCCGAGGGCGTGTACTCGAGACGGATCATGCACGGCTTGTTGATGCTGGCCTTGCCGACATTGATAAGCCCTTCGAGGCGTTCCTTGACCAGCTCCTCGCCCTTGAAGATCTTGCACGCGAGCCCCGTCGCCTTGGCCATCTTCTGGGCCTGCTCGGCCATGTACATGGGCGTGGCGATGTTGGGCGGCGTCTGGCTGAGAGTCCGCGTCAGGTTCGCCGAGACCGCCAGCGCAAGCCCACGCTCGACACCGGCCGCGAACGGCTTGCCTTGGACCGTGAACACGAGCGCAAAGCGTTTGGGGTCGGGGGTGGCCTTCCCGCGAAACTGGTCGCAGACCCAGCCCAGAAGCCCGAGTCCTTCGCCAAACGCCGAGCCCGCCGCCCGCTGCTCCGCCGCGCCCCACTCGCACGCCTTCATGGCTGCCCCGAGATCGACGTGAGCGCGGCTGGCCTTGGACGCGACGAGCTTGCGACCGATGGCCGCCGCGATGCTGCGGAACGCTCCGGTGTCAAGCTTGGCCTTCTCGCCCAGGCCCACAACGAAGACGCGGCCATACGGCTGCTTGTCGCCCGGGGTTGGATGGGCTTCCACGATCACGCCGGTTTCGCCGGTTGCTTCCGTCCTGTTGCACGCCGCACGTACCACCCCGGCCGCAGAGCCCAGCGACTTGAAGGCTGCCTCCCCAGGCTGGTCACCCTTGAACTGGCCGATCACGAGAAGATTGGGGGTGGAGGTGGGGGTGGACTCGAGGCGGATCGATTCGAACATGAACGTCTCCAGTGGGCCGCACCATCGCGGGGGTGATAGCGTAGCAGATGTTGGCGGCGTGCTGACGCGTGATGAGCACGCGCCAACAATCTCGCTCACCAACCACACAGGGACTTCCATGCGAATCCAACACATCCTCCTCCTCCTCGCCGCCGCCCTCGCCCTCGCCTTGGCGTCCTGCCGCACCACCGAGAAGAGCTACGGCACCACCGAGATTGTCGGGCGGTACAACGGGGTCGAGCTGGCGGCCGATCTGCCTGCCTCGGTGTCCGTCGCGCAGGTTATCCAAGCGGCTCAGGCGGCGTTCGAGGAATACCGCTACGTGATCGTGAGTGTGAATGCCGGTGATGGCAAGGGCACGGTCGTCGCCAGGCCCCCCACGAACAACGATTGGCCCAAGGTGAAGGTGACGGCGTATCCGTTCGAGGGGATCACGCGCGTCTCGATCGAAAAGACGCCCTTCAACGAGGAGAGCCTCTGCCGCGAGATCTTCGGGCGGATCGTCGTGAAACTCGGGCTCTAGGGCTTCCTGGCCCCAATGTACCGGCATGTTCTTTGGTATTCGGAGAAGATTTGGTGGAACTTTGGGGTGAAATTGCGGTATGCTGTGGACACGTGTGAGCGGTCTTGGTTCGTTCTGTCCTCATTTGATCAGGAGCAGTGCATGTTTGGAAAGTACCGTCTCGCGGGATTGCTGTCGGCCTTGGGACTTTCGGCGGCGGCGATGGCGCAGCCGGCGAACAACAACTGCTCCAGCGCGATCGCAATCACACCGGGCACCGCATACTCGGGCAACACCACAGCCGCCACCAACGATGGCAGCGCGGGCTGCGGCACGACCGCCGGCTCCAGAGACGTGTGGTACAAGTACACCGCCACCGTCAACAAGCTGCTGGTGGTCGACCTGTGCGCCGCGGCGAGCTATGACTCGGTTCTCTCGATCCACTCGGGTTGTCCCGGCACGACAGCCAACGCGCTGGCGTGCAACGACGACAGCTGCGGCACGCGGTCGAAGGTGCAGTGGAGCGTGACCACCGGCGTGACGTACTACATCCGCGTGGGCGGGTTCAACGGCGCGTTTGGAACCTTCACGCTCAACGCGGCACTGCAGGATCCGCCGCCGCCTCCGACACTCGGGCCAGATGTGTACGTCGTCGCCCTTCACGATATCGGAATCTACCCCGCTGCCAACGGGATCACGCCATACGCCGTCGGCACGACGTCGTGCAACCAGGGCGACGCGCCGGTGCTCTGGACACAGAACAACAACCAGCACCCCGTGATTGGTCAGAACATGTACCGCATCAAGGATGGTGTGTTCGAGCAGATCGGGCAGAGCTGGCTCAAGCACGGTTTCGTGAGCGTGAACGGCAACTGTACCACGTGCATCATCCCGCCTCAGGGCGGCGGCGCACTGGGCGTGGGTTGCAATGACCCGTATGGCCAGAGCCTCAACGGCGGCCAAGGTGGGCTTGGCCCGCGCTCGGAGGTCAACCCCACGACGGGCGTGTACCTGTATCCCTTCGGCGGGCAGTCGGCGGTGCTGAGCATCGACAAGCGACTCCAGGTGAAGACGGCGGACGTGACCCCCGCGCTCAATGCCGGGGCGAGCTACCTGGTCGAAGGCCAATACATCACCGCCGATGATGCGCAGTGGAACAACGGGCTCAACAACGCCTCCTACCGGCGAATCAACATCTCGAGCCAGACAGCGACCCCCACGTTCCCCGCCGGCACCGCCACTGTCGTGCAGCAGACGGCGATCCAGGGCTGGGCGACGATCGACAATACCGTGACGGTGACACCCATCGACTACCTCGACGGCGGGATCACCAGCCGTTTCTGGCTGGGTTGCAAAGTCATCGACAACGGCAACGGGACGTGGAAGTACGTCTACGTGCTGCACAACCTGAACTCCAACCGGGCGGCCCGCGCGATCAACATCCCGCACCTCCCCGGTGTTCTGATCCACGACAGCACCTTCAGCTCGCCCTCGAGCCACACGGGCGAGCCCTACGAGAACGCACCCTGGTCGTTCCACGGCTCCAACAGCGCGTGGGCGACGTGGAACACCGACACCTACGCCGTCAAGGCCAACGCCAACGCCGTTCGCTGGGGCACGGCCTCGACGTTCACCTTCATCGCCAACACCCCCCCGACCGCGGGCCAGATCAAGGTCGGGCTCTTCAAGCCCGGCGCGGCCGGATCGGTCAACGAGCTTACTGCCGCCGTCCGCGTTCCCTCGGCGGGCGCGTGCCGGGGCGACTTCAACCGTGACGGGATAACCGACATGTTCGACTACGACAAGTTCGTGGACTGCTTCCAGGGGCAGAGCTGCCTCGACGGCATCACGGCCGACTTCAACAACGACGGCGCGATCGACTTCTTCGACTTCGATGACTTCGTGGTCGCGTTCCAGACCCCCTGCTGAGCAGCAGGCGGGACAGCCCGACAACACTGATTTGGCCCCAAGCCCGTCGAACCCGACGGGTTTTTTTCGCTCGAATTGGTCCGCGAACTCACGTCGCGGGAATCATCCGGGCCAAATGTGCTTTCCGTGAGCGATTCTTCGCATGTTCGCGCAAACTTGCAATGAAATTGGCGTGTGGCGTAGTATATTTGGATCGAAATGAGTTGTTCGCGGTGCTGTCCCTTCGCGGGCACAGGAGAGAGTGATGAATCAGTCAGTGCCCACTGCGGCGTGTGGCTTGACCCTTGGGCTTGCCTTTGGATTGTCAAGCTCTGCCCTGGCCCAGTCGTTCACCGGTGTGGGCTACCTGCCCGGTGGTGGCTCGTTCAGCGAGGCACTGGGCGTCTCGAACGACGGCACGATTGTCGTGGGAAGTTCCGATGCCGCCGGAGTGCAGGAACGAGCCTTCATCTGGACGAATGGCGTCATCACCGGGATTCCAAACTCCGGGTCGTATCGCCCGGCGATCGCCTTTGCGATCTCCGACAATCGTGTCGTTGTGGGTACATCGTACGGCCCCAATGGGCCCGAGGCGTTCAAGTACAACTCGATCAACCTCAGCTTCCGGGCCTTGGGCGGGACGGTTGCTGGAGGCATGGGCTCATCGGCCCGGGCCATATCGGCTGATGGTCGCACGACGGTTGGTTTCCGCTCCCACGGCGGGTCCAGTGTCGAAGCGTGCGTGTGGACAGGTCCTTCACCCGTCGGACTAGGCTACCTCACACCAGGGGGATTGAGGTCGGCCGCCAACGGGATCTCCGCCAACGCCGCCGTCATCGTGGGGGAAAGCATCGCAGCCGGCCTGATGACCCACGAAGCTTTCATCGCCTCGGGTGGTGCTGCCATGGTCTCGCTGGGAACACTCGGCGGCGGCTTCTCTTTCGCGCACGCCATCTCCGACGATGGCATGGTCATCGTTGGTTCAAGCACCCGATCGGTCCCCGGGACGCACGCCTTTTCCTACGACGTAGTCGCCGGGTTGATGACGGACCTGGGCGAACTCGCGGGTGGAGCGGACTTTTCCGACGCGCTGGCTGTCAACGCCGATGGAACGGTGATCGTGGGGCGATCGGCGGGTGCGTCGGGCACCGTGGCGATGATCTGGGATGCCAATCACGGGGTGCGAAGCCTCAAGGATGTTTTGATCAACCGGGGAGTCTCAAACCTCGCGAGCTGGACACTCAGCAGTGCCTCGGGCATCTCGGACGACGGGACGGTAATTTGCGGCTGGGGTCTCAACCCACTGGGCCTCGACGAGGGTTGGGTCGCCGTGCTGCCCGCCGCCCCGCCGCACTGCCCAGCCGATTTCAACGACGACACGGCGGTCGATTTCTTCGACTACGACGATTTCGTGACCTGTTTCGAGGGCGGCGCGTGCCCCCCAGGAAAGACCGCCGATTTCAACAATGACACAGCCGTCGACTTCTTCGATTACGACGATTTCGTCGTCGCGTTCGAGACACCCTGCTGAATCGGCCCGGTTGGGCGGCGCCTCACGGCGTTGTGAGACGTGGAAGGGCGTGCGGGGGCGTGGTCTGCTATCCTGTATGGCGATGAGACTTCCGGCCGACAAAGTGAACAAGCTGCGAGGGTTCTACGAGGGCCGCCGCGTGCTGGTGACAGGCGGCGCAGGCTTCATAGGCGGGCACCTGTGCGACGCGCTGGTCTCGCTAGGCGCAACGGTCTCGGTCATCGACGACCTGTCGAACTCAACCGTGGAACACCTGGCGAGCCTGATCGAGGTTGAGTCCGAGCGCATCCGGTTTGTGCAAGGATCGATTCTTGATGATGACGCCGTGGCCGACGCTGCCGAGGGGGCGCAGACGGTCTTTCACCTCGCCGCGCTGGGCTCGGTGCCCAAGTCGATCGACTATCCGCAGCGAACGTGGTCGGTGAACGCGACGGGCACCGTGCGGATCCTCGAGGCCGCCCGAAACTGCAAGGCCGAGCGCGTGGTTTTCGCCGCAAGCTCGTCGGTCTATGGCGACGATCCGCGCATGCCGCGGGTTGAGACGCTCCCGGCCACGCCCATGTCGCCCTATGCCGCCAGCAAGCTCGCGGGCGAGGTTCTGCTGGCGGTCTGGGCGCGGTGCTACGGGCTCAGCACTGTGAGCCTGCGCTACTTCAACATCTTCGGGCCAAGACAGTCGGCCGACTCGGCGTACGCGGCGGTCGTGGCGGTCTTCGCAAAGAAGCTGATCGCGGGCGAGTCGCCTGTGATCTATGGCGATGGACGCCAGACGCGAGATTTCACGTATGTCGCCGACGCCGTGCTGGGCACGCTTCTTGCCGGGGCAAGCGGGCAGGATCTGCGGGGCAAGGTAATGAACATCGGTACGGGTCGTGCGACGAGCGTGACGCAGCTTGCCAAGCTGATGGCCGAACGTGCGGAAGTGCCCAATATTCAAGCCACCTACGAGCCCGAGCGGCGCGGCGATGTGAAGCACTCGCTCGCCGATTACGCCGCCGCCCGCGAGACGCTCGGGTTTGAGCCCACCGCATCGATCCAGGAAGGGCTCGATGAGACGATTAAGTGGTGCCGCACTGTGGTTGCCCAGTCGTGAAAGTCCAGTCGTGAAGATCGTGAGTTGGATTCTGGAATGGGTCGGTGCCGCTTGGGAGTTATCCCGATTGGCTGCCCTTTCTCGCTTTAGATTCAGCGGGGCCTACTGGCAATGGCGGCTTCACACAGCGTTTGGGCGCGGTTATCCATCTGACCGGGTGGCTCTGCTCAAGTCCGCCTTTGAATACGGTCGATGGGTGTTCTGCATGCGGCGAATGCGCTAAGAAAGCGTTTTGAGGCCGCGATCGCGGGGATGGTCCCCGCAGATGCTCACGGGTATGGTAGTGTTTGATCGCCGCGACGCTGGTGGGTAGCGTCCAGCGGCTTCAGGGAGTCGACGATGGCACAGCAGAACACGTTTGCAAAGGCGTTCTTGCCCGGTCTTGTGATTGGTCTGGCCGTGGGTCTCCCCGTCGGCGCGTATCTCAGCGGGATGTCGGTCCCGTTCATCGGATCGGCACCAAAGCAGGCTAACGGAGCCACGACGCCTCGTCGTCACGATGAGCGCGGCAGCATCACCGACCCCGCGATGATTCCGCCTCAGGCAGGCGAGAACCTGTTGCCCAGGAAAGATCCGATCAACGACAAGCCGATCGCTCCCGCCACGCCGCCAGCAGTTGATCCGGCAGAGCCCGACGGCACGCCGCCCGCGAAGCTGGCCGAGCCTGCGGCAACCCCGGTCGGAAATCCGACGCCGGTCCCGTCGAACGATCCCGCGACTCCCAAGAAGCCTGTCGATCCCAAGTGAGCTGATCTCCGTCACGAGTCCAGGACCGAGGCCTTGTCGCCCCACAGCCGGTCGATCATGCCCATGACGTTGCCACCGGCCTCGAGACGCTCACCGCACGCGACGAGCAGCTCGACGAGCTGGTCGTAGTCGCGCAGGCCCACGAACTCGCGGGCGGGTTTGGGCGGCGACGTGTTCGAGCCTGCTTGCACCGCCGCGAGGTCGCCCATGTTGTGATAGTTGCCCAGCGCGAGGCAGACGCACGTCGCTTCGTGCCCGAACGCATAGAAAACCGAGGCCTCGCACGCCCCGCCGGCCATCAGCTTGCGCTGCCAGCGGAAAGCTCCCTCGTCCTCGGGCTTGAGCTTCTGCGATGCGGTGACGGTGGAGGGGCCGCCGAGCTCTTCGGCACGCTTGGCGATGGCGGCGGTGAGGCTGGGTGAGAAAACACTCACGCGATCGCCCACCCTGACAATTGGTCCCGCGTGGATCGGGCTGTCGGGAAAGCTGCGGCTGTTCTCCAGTGCGATCACGCGCGTGCCGGCCGGAATAGTCGCCTCGCGGCATGCGGCGATCGCGCCGATGAATCCGATCTCCTCGGCGCGCGTGAAGAGCACGCGGACATCCTGATGCACGCCACTTGTGTCGAGGCCTCTCGCCTGTCGCAGCACGTCGAACGCCGACAGCGCAGCCGCGACGGCCGACAGATCGTCGCACGCGTCGGTATAGATACACCCTTCGATCACTTCCGCCGCCGGAAGAAGCCAGCGGCCCACGTCGGCGGGCACGATTCGCTCGGTTGGGGCGTCAAGCTCGATCGTCCAGATTGTGCCAAAGGCATTGGAACCCGCCTTGCCGCGGACAGTCCCGGGATGGGGCTCGTCGCGGTCGTCGTACACGTTGACGCGGGCAGCGGCGAAGTAGTCGTCCATCACCCCCCCGCGGAAAGACATCTCGAGCGTGGTGGGGCTCACGACGCGCTCGACGACGAACGCGGGATGGTCGAGGTGTGCAGTGAACCACACGCCGGGCGCCCTGGCGTGCGGGGCCGCATGGTCGAACGAAAGAACCAGGTTGCCTCCCGCGTCGCGGGTGAGCGACACTTCGGGTCTCTGGGCGCACCAGCGTTCGATCCAGCGGATGACGCGGTCCTCGCGTCCGGCGGCGGTGGGAATCTGGGTGATCTCAAAGAGCCAGCGGCGATGCTGCTCGCGTTGCTCGACAGGGATAAGCATCCCCGATGCTATGTGCTTTGAGCGACGGCGGACACGGCCGCGCGACTACTTGGCGTCCTTGGCGAACGCATCGCTGGGCATCGATTCCTTGGTCACGATGATCTCAACGCGCTGGTTGCGGCGGTCTTCCTCGTGGCTGGCGCTTCGGCCCACGACGCGGTCGGAATCTCCGCACGCGACGATGCGAAGCTGAGGCCAGGGGACGCCCAGACGCGCGAGGGCGCGGCCGACTTGCATCGAGCGTTCGTGGGAGAGAGCCATGGCGACCTCGGGGCTTCGTCCGCTCTCATAGGGGCTGACGTGGCCTCGGAGCTCGACGACCCACCGCTGGTCGCGGAGTTTCTTGGCGATGGTGCTGATGGTGGCGTCGGCGGTGCTGGAGATGGTGGTGTTCTTGTCGTCGAATTGCACGACCCCGCCGAGGTTGGAGTAGTCAGTCTCACGGACGGTCTGGGCTTTGGGTGAGGCGCCCATGGGCCCCTCGTCCTTGCGAATATCGTTGTGCTCAAGCTTGCGTTTGTTGAGGCGCTGCTCGTTGGGGTCTGAGCTCTTTGCGTCGATGGGCGAGTTGAATCCCTCGCGGATCGAGATGATGATGTCGTCGGCGTGGGCCTGGGCGGAAGACTGCTCGCCGGGCTCCCCGCCCTGGATGGCCGTCGCCTTGGGGCCCATGTTCATTGCGAGCAGAATGACGAAAAAGCCCATCATCAGCGCGACGTTGTCGGCGAACGAGATGAGCCACTCGGGCGCACCGGTTTCCTCGTGCTCGGCGTGGACGCCCCCGCCGTGTCCGCCCCCGTGGGAGGCGTGGGCTTTGCCGCCGTGTCCTTCCTCGTGTGTTTCCTCGTGCTCGGACATGGATGTGCTACCTGAACTTCAATGGTGTGGCAATTGCGGTGCGGGTCAGGCGGCCTTCAGCATGGACCGGGAGACCGCCGGGATGAACGCGATCATCTTGTCGAACGTGACGCGCGGGTTGTCGCCGGCCTGAATGGAGAGGACGGCCTGGAGCATCATCTCGCGGTTGAGGATTTCCTCGCCCGACCGGATGCCAAGCTTGTCGCCCATGGGCCCGCAGACCGCGTTGGCGATGATCGCGCCGTACATCGTCGCAACGACGGCGATGCCCAGGGCGTGGCCCAGAGCGCCGATATCGGCCGATGCAAGCTTGCCGAACATGCCGACCTGGCCAACCAGTGTGCCCACAAGTCCGTATCCGGGGCCATAGGTCTTGATGAGATCGAAGAACTTCTTGCCGGCCTTGTGCCTGTCCTGCATCGCCATGATCTCCATGCGCGAGGTGGACTCGATGTTGGCGGGCTCGACCCCATCGACGGCCATTTTGAGCGTTTGGGCGAGAAACGGATCCTTGATCTTGGAGACTTCAGATTCAAGGGCAAGGATGCCGTCTTTGCGGGCCTTGTCGGCGAGCTGCGAGAGGAGCTTGACGACGTCGGTGGGCTTCATGCCCTTGTTGAAGAGGAAGCACTTGATGTAGCCTGGCACCGACTTGATCTTCTCAAGCGGCATGCTCATGAAGATGACCGAGACGGAGCCGAAACCCACCATCAAGACGCCTTCCATCGAGAAGAACATCATGAGGTTTCCGTGAGAGACCTCGAAAAAGACGTAGCCAAGGGCCGAGGCCCCGATCAGCACGCCGATGACGCTGGCGATATCCACAGGTGCTCCCGGTCGGGGGAAAAGGGCGAAGGGGCAGGCCGCGCGGACAGCCCCGGGTCAGCCTTGGTCATCGGCAGGATCGGGACGTGTCTGAAGGGTGATAACAGCCCTTGATCGAGCTTCGTCTGGGCTTTTTCGACCCTGGTCTGCTGATTACAGGCTTCTTGACCCAATGCTTTCATCGGGAAAGCGTGCCGAAACGTTCCGGGAGTAGCCGGGGCTTTGGAAATGATTCCTCAGTTGCATCAATCGCTCGCCGACGCGAAATCGGGTTGTGTGGGGTTACTAGTTCTGGTAGGCTCTTCCGGGTTCGGATCGAAGGCGGCACTCGTGTCGGCCTCGATGACATCAATCGCAGTTGTCTCGCGTAAGCGGGCGATCCCCGCCATCGAATTTCCACCGAGTTCTATCCTGAGGGTTTCCAAGGAGCATCCGAATGAAGAGGCTGTCGCATTCACGATTTGTCCGTCCCAACTTCCTGCTCTCGCTCGCTGTGGCGTGCGGATCACTCGCAACCCCGGCCGCGCTGCTTGGCACCGCCGCGGCCGCGCTGGCCACAGGCCCCACAAGCCAGGAGTTCACATATCAGGGCAAGCTGACACAGAACGGCTCGCCCGTGGATGGCATGGCCGATCTTCGTTTCACGCTCTGGGATGACGCGGGCGCGGGGACGCAGGTCGGGCCCACGCTCGCCGCGAATGGTGCATCGGTGAGCAAGGGGCTTGTGCGCGTGCTGCTCGACTTTGGCGCGGGAACATTCGAGGGCAGCGGGCGGTGGCTGGAGATTGAGGCGCGTGTGCCGGCGGGTACTGGGACGTGGGAGACGTTGACGCCTCGTCAGCCCATCACACCCGCGCCGTACGCGCTGTATTCGTTGAACCCAGGCCCGGCGGGCCCCCAGGGACCGGCCGGACCAACTGGCGCAACGGGAGCGGCGGGCACGACTGGTAATGACGGCCCGATGGGCCCCGCGGGTGCGGCGGGGCCGGCCGGGCCTACGGGTACTGCCGGAGCAACAGGAGCCACGGGCGCAACTGGTGCGACTGGTGCGACTGGTGCGACAGGTGCAACGGGCAATGCTGGCCCAATGGGCCCGACGGGAGCGGCGGGCGCGAACGGAAATGATGGGGCGACAGGCTCTGCGGGCGCAACTGGTGCGACA
>JAYVUC010000159.1:0-6048 GCA_043788295.1 Phycisphaerales bacterium | reverse complement strand
GGGCGCGCCACCGCCCAAGGCGCTTTATCCCTCGCTGATGGACCTGCCCAACCTTCCGCCCGAAAAGCGAGATGAAGTACAACGCGCCGCCCATGAACGAATGAAGAGCGGCACGGACCTGCTGGCCCAGGGGCTGGACCAGCTTGTCAAGGCCGCCCCGACACCCGACTACGCGGCAATGCAGGAAGCGGTCGCCAAACTGCGCGAGGGTTTGGCGCGATTCGACAGCGGCTTGGCGGCGCACCGGGCGATCGCCGAGGGCAAGGACCCGCGGGCGCTGGCGATGCAGTGGTTCAAGGGCCAGATGAACCTCCCAGCGCCTCCCACCCCACCGGCCACGCACGGCTTGTGGGGGATGTCGTGGGAGCACCTCATCGGAATGGGGATTCTGATCGCGTTCGCGGCGGCGATGATCGTGATGTACTTCTTCAAGATGCAGCGGGCCACCAGACTCCTGCAACAGCTCGCGACCGCGCCGCCCCGCTCCTGGGGCGGCTCGCTCCGCGTCACCCGAGTGTTCGCCGAGACGCCGGCAATCAAGACTTTCCGGCTCGTCGATCCCGCCGGTGGGCCGATCCTGTTCACCTTCCTGGCCGGGCAGTTCCTCACGCTGACGATGGCCAAGGACGGGCGAACCGTCAAGCGTTCCTACACCATCGCATCGTCCCCGGCCCAGCGCGATTACGTCGAGATCACCGTCAAACGCGAGGACCATGGCGTGGTCTCCCGATTCCTTTGCGACGAGGTCAAAGAGGGCGCGTTGCTCCAGGTCTCCGCGCCCCAGGGCGTCTTCACTTTCACGGGCACCGAGTCCGACAGCATCGTGCTCATCGGCGCCGGCGTCGGCGCCACGCCGCTCATGAGCGTGGTCCGCTTCCTCACCGACCGCGGCTGGGCCAAGCCGATCTACTTCGTGCTCTCGTTCCGCACGCCGAGGGACTATCTCTTCCGCGAGGAACTCGAGTACCTCCAGCGGCGTCACCCCAACCTGCACGTGTCGCCCACCATGAGCCTGGAGGACGGCATTGATGGTGCCGCGTGGACCGGGGCCAAGGGGCGGCTGAGCAAGGAGTTCATCACCCAGAGTGTTCCCGAGCTCACCAAGCGGCGCATCCATGTGTGTGGCCCCGCGGCCATGATGGACTCGGCGCGTGCGATCCTCATGGAGCTCGGCGTCCCGGGAGACCGGATCAGGACCGAGGCGTTTGGTCCCGCAGAGAAGCCGCACGAACGGCAGGCCGCTGTGCAGGCGGCGATGGCCGAGGCTCCATCGGCCGCCACGCCCCAGGTCACGTTCACGATCTCGGGCAAGGCCGCTCCGTTCCCGCCCGATACGACCGTGCTCGAAGCCGCCGAGCACGTCGGCGTCTCGATTGACGCCTCGTGCCGCGCCGGCACGTGCGGAACGTGCAAGGTCAAGTTGCTGAAGGGCTCGGTGACGATGGCCGTCCAAGACTCGCTCGCGCCGGACGAGAAGTCCCGGGGCATCATCCTCGCGTGCCAGGCCAAGGCGGCGCGGGGGGGCGCGAACATCGAGGTGGAGGCGTAACCAATGCAGGAACGCGAACGCCACATCGTGACCGGCCTCGTGGTGCTCCTGGTCGTGCTGACCCTGGGGTTCTACATCCACCGGGACCCGCGATTCCCGGGCAGCCTCGCCGGAGGTGTGCTCGGTATCTCGGCGGCCGCGCTGATGCTCGTGCCGCTGCTCTACCTGCTGGTCAAGCGCATCCCGCCCTTGAAGCGCGCCGTCACACCCGCGGTGTCGATGCGAGCGCTGCTGGCGATCCACATCTACGCGGGTGTGCTGGCCCCGATCCTGGGCATCCTGCACAGCGGCCACAAGTTCCAAAGCCCCCTGGGGATCGCGCTGACCACGATGATGGTCATCGTGGCCCTCAGCGGCTTTGTCGGCCGCTATCTCATGGGGCAGATCACGGCGGGCACCCGCGACCAGCAGCAACTTCTCAGCGGTCTACGCCGCGAATACGACCGCGCTGCCGATGACCTGGTGCAAAGCCCTACCCAGGCCGCGACGCTGCGACCGGTCGCGGGCTTCTTCACGCGACTTGCCGCACCGTTCTTCGTGAGAGACAGGTCCGGGCCGGTAGGCCCACCGCCCGCGGCGGTCCGTGCCCTGCGGCTCTCCGAGTCGATGGCGGACCTGGAGTACGCGATCAAAACCCGCGAGGTCGCCAAGGCCGCGTTCGGCCGATGGCTCGCGTGCCACATCGTCATCGCCATAGTCCTTTACGCCCTTCTCGCCCTGCACATCTGGTCGGTCTGGTACTTCGGCATCCGGTGGCTCGCATGAAGATGATCGAAGTCATCTACGGCGTCCTGACCATCGGCGCGCTGGGCGCGGCGGTCGTGGTCCCCTACCTCACCCACGAGCAGGGCTCCAAGGCCGTCCCCGGCTGGCAGTCGATGGTCAACCCGGGCACGCTCTCCGCGAAGCACCAGTTCCTCGCCGCCCCCCCCTACGACTGCGAGGCGTGCCACACGCCGCACCAGGGCCCCACGGCGGACAAGTGCATCGCTTGTCACGCCAACAACCAGTCGCTCCTCTCCAAGCAGCCCACGGCCTTTCACGCGGACATTGGCAAGGGGGGCGGGGACTGCCGCGGCTGCCACGTCGAGCATCAGGGCCTGGCCGCGCGACCGACCACGATGGACCACACGGTTCTCGCGGCGATCGGCATGAAGGCCCACCCGCTCCCGCCCGGTTCATCCCTCGCGTCCCTCCCCGTTCAACACCCGCGCATCCGCCCCGAGGAAACCGCCCTCGACTGCAACGCCTGCCACGCGAACCAGGACCCGCACCGCACGCTCTTCGGGACCGATTGCGCCTCATGCCACGCGACCAGCATCGCGCAGGGCGGGTGGACCATCCCCGAGTTCCGCCACCCCTCTCCGCTCTCGACCGACTGCAACCAGTGCCACCAGGCCCCGCCGAGCCACTACATGATGCACTTCAAGATGGTGTCGATGTCGGTGGCGAGGGTGGAGAACGCGGATGTGACGCAGTGCTTTCTCTGCCACCAGACCAACGCCTGGAACGACATCAAGGGCGTGGGGTGGTACAAGCACCACTGACGCTCGCGATCGTCCAGGATCACCCGGCGCACGGTCTGGACCCCCCGAGCCTCCCGGCGATTTGGGGTGTGGGGGGGCGGACGGGGGGGCGAGAGCGAATCCGAGTACGTTGAAACGGTGGTGGCTTTGCTCTTCATGATGATGATGGCGGGCAGTGTACGGCGAGAGGGGCGGGGGGACGGGCTGGTGCGGGTTGGGTACCAGTTTGGGATGCCGCCGAGATTCTGCGGCCCGCACGAATAAGTCCACCCAAGATTTCTTCCCCGACACAGCCTCCCAACCAAAGTGGCTCAACGGGCTGACGCCTACCGTCCCTGAACCCCACTGGGGGCAGACTATGCCGACCTATTTGCTCCAATGCGTTCACCGCGACTCTGGCGAGGACTCAACGATCACCGTTGAGTCCAGTGACCGTGAGGCCGCTTTGGCCAAAGCCAACGCAATGGGCTTTCTTGTCGGGCGTGTGGAACCAGTCGTTCCGCCTTTGCCCGAACTTCGCCCAATGATGCCAATCTCTCACGGCATGGGCAACTCGTACAGCCAGTCTCCATCACCGATGCAGGCGGTTAATGTCTTTGTCCAGACGGGGGGCGGCGGCGGTGAGGTGGCTGATCCCGGACGAACGCTCTCGACAACCGCGCTTGTCCTTGCCTACTCTGGCTTGCTGATCGGGCCACTCGGAGTCGTCGGAGCCATCTGTGGCGGCGTTGCGATGAGCAAGAGCAGTGGCAAGTACGGCCTACACGCCCTGATCGCGGGAATCGTAACCGCGTTTCTTTGGATTCTCGTGCTTCAATCGCTCTGACTTCGGAGGATTCTTCCATGCCCACCGGGACCACTGCCCAACCTGTCTGGTACTTCAGCGGCGCGGGCGGCGCGAAGAACGGCCCGGTGACCGCCGCGCAGCTTCAAGAACTTGCTCGTCAGGGCATTGTAAACGGTGAGACTCTCGTGTGGAAGGAGGGTCTCAAGGAGTGGGTGCCCGTGACGCGTATCAAGGGTCTTGAAATCAAGGAACCCGAACTCACGGTGATGCCTCCATTGCCCACGCACGCCGCTACAACCGCATACACGAGGCCACCACCGCGAGCGCCTTCTGGTGGCGGCCCAACCGTCGGAAGTGCGCTTCTTATTACTATCGGCATCCTCGTTGTCTGGGTACTCGGATCGATGGGAATAGCTGCATCGTTGAACGAGCCGGCTCTTGTTGGGATTTGGAATATTGGCGTCCTGGTTGGCACCAGCATCTGGGCGGGTCTTGACGCTGGGAGGATTGAGCTGTCCAAATACAAGGTTGGAGGCCCTACAGGCCCAGCGATCACAGTGATCGGATGTCTGCTGTTATGGATCGTCGTGTTTCCTTGGTACCTGGTGAATAAGGGCAAGATCGCGCGCGGTACCGTGCGGCTGAAGTCGGCGTGAAATCGCGGGTCGTTGGAAAGCTAAGTCACAGGTGACGGGATGGAATTGGGTACGCCGCCAAAGGAGTCATACATGGATGATCAAGCGAGAAAGTACAAGGGCTACGACATCATCCCGGTCAAAGATAGTACGGGAAAAACAGTCATCGGGTACGACGTCCCGATGCTCAGTCCGCCGAAGCTTTTCCGAACCGTTGACGAGGCCAAGAAGTCGATTGACGACCGCATCCAGGAGCTTCAAAGGCAGTATGGCGGCTAACGGTTGCGGGTGGCCCACTTTACGCGTACTGGATACTCTGGAAAGGAAGCTACCAGAGAAAGGGGCTTTCCCTTCCTCTGGCATCAGCGACACACAAATCGCTCGGCACTGTCGTTGCACGGGGCCGTTGGGCGATTTCGCCGCACCGTTCGGCGGTTCCGCGGCGTGGTTCGCTTGGCGCACTGGCCCGTTGGACGAAATCACGGCGTAGTGGGATCGTTCCACGGCGTGGTGGAACGGTTTTACGGCGTGGTTTTTTCATTTTACCACGCCGTGATTCGAGTCTGCGAAGGCCTGAACACGTCCGCTCTTGCGGTTATTCCCGGCTTTCGGCGGTTATCCAGCCGTCACGCGCGGAATTCTCGCGGTTTGTGCGACATGCGCGAAAGTCGCGGCCTGTGACGGTCGATGCGACGGTGTCGTTCGGAGCATCACGAAGAGCACATCACCAAGCGCGGCACCAATCCGTCCCCCCCACGCCGCAGAAAGCGAATACCCCCATGTCAAACGTCCCCCCGCAGCCGAAGCTCGATCAGATCGTGTGGTTTGAGAATCACCTGCCGATGTGGGCGGCGACGCCGACGGCCTTTGGGACCACGGCGGCGGCGGTCACCGCAGTAACGGCGACCGTGACCGCGGCCCGCAAGGCGTACAACGATGCGCAGGCGGCGCGGAACGCGTCGAAGGCGGCGACAACCAACGAGAGCACCTCGGTCGCGTCGATGCTCATCTCGGGCCGCGCGCTGGTCAACATCATGAAGTCGTTCATCGAGAACGCGCACAATACCGCGCTCTGGGGCCAGGCCGGGCTGGAGCCCAACGCCGGACCCGGCACCGCGCCCGATCCCACCGCGCCGTTCATGCTCAGCGCGACCCTCGACAGCCAGGGCGATGTCATCGTCAAGTGGAAGACCAGCCAGCCCGCGGGCGTCAGCGGCGTGGTCTACTCCGTGCGGCGGTCGGTGGACAGCGGCGTGTTCGTGCTGCTCGACAGCGTCGGCGGCAAGACCTTCACCGACGAGACGGTGGCGATCGGCACACAGAGCGTGTCGTACGCGATCAAGGCCAAGCGCGGCACGCGGATGTCCGTGTGGAGCGAGGCGCTGACGATCCGGTTTGGGCGGGTTGGTGGAGGCGGCGGGTTGTTCATCACTTCCACAGAGAGCAAGCCCGTGAAGATGGCGGCGTGACTCAGCCGGGTCCATGCGCCCCCACCACCCGATAAGAAAAGGTGTAATCAGCCAGACAACGGCCCCGGAGCCCCCACAAGGG
>JAYVUC010000158.1:0-16993 GCA_043788295.1 Phycisphaerales bacterium | reverse complement strand
AAGGGCTCGGCGGGCGAGTGCCGTTCAATGCTCGTGACCGCCCTGGCCCTTCCGCATCTCTCCGATTTCAAATCTGAAATCTCAGATCTGAGATCCAAGGCCGAGAGCATCTCCCGCCAGCTCGCAGGCTGGCTCGAACACCTGCAAAACTGTGACATCAAGGGTCCACGCCACCTCACCGACGCCAGCCGCGAAGCGGCATCGCGTGCGGCCCGTCAGTCCGCGTTCCTCGACCACCTGAAGCAAATCGTCGCCGACGGACGCAAACTGCCCGAGCCGTCCGATGCAGCCCCTAATCGCAACGCGCTCTCTCACGAGTTCTTCGGCACACACACCATCGCTCCAAAAACAAACATGCCTCCCGACCACGGGAGGCATGTCGCGTGTCAATTCACTTCACGATTCACACCCGTCGCCGCCGCATGCCCAGCGTCACGCCGCCCAGCGTCATCAGTGCCATTCCACCAGGGGCGGGCACCGAGCTCAGCGAGAACGAACCATTGTCGCTCACATCATGGGCACCGTGCGCGTAGAACGTGTACGGGTTCCCGTCGCCGTTGCCCCAGATATTCACCTCCGTGCTGCCGTTGCCGAACAGCAGGCCGTACCAGCTCAGCTTCGCGTCGTGGCTTGGGAACAACTGATTGTCGATGATGAAGAACCCCGACGGGCTCAGGATCGCCGCCCGCCCGTTGCTGTTGGGCATCAGGTCGTACCCGCCCGCTGCGGCCGACGAGGTCACATCCAGGTGCCCGCTCACGATCGACAACGACCCGTCCCCGTTCAGCTCACCCGACAGCGTGCCGCTCCCACACACCGAAATGCTCGAATAATTGAACGTGAAATCGTCGGCCCGGGCAACACCCGTAAAGACGACGGCGGCCACTGCGACGACAGCGAACCCGGCGAATTGGCGTTTCATGTGTGGATCTCCATGCAGACCGTTCTGCGGCACGAAAGCGTGCGGACTCTGACAGGACGCCTCTCACTGAAGCGATGAATCCCGTCACCACTCCACTATCAATTTCGCCCGCCTCGCTGCAACCGCCCCACCCACTTTGCCCCCACACATGATGGGTCTATGCCGCCTTTGCCGCTGCCATCACATATATCTAGACCCGCCGCCATACAGCCACCTTCCCCCGAGCGTGGTATTCTCTCCCCCATGTCCAACTCACCCGCCGCCCTCCGCCCCGTCACCCTCTTCACCGGCCAGTGGGCCGACCTTCCCCTCGACAGCCTCGCCGCCAAGGCCAAATCCTTCGGCTACGACGGCCTCGAGCTCGCCTGCTGGGGCGACCACTTCTCGCCCACCAAGGCCCTCGCCGATCCCGCCTACTGCAAGGGTCGCCACGATCTGCTGGCAAAGCACGGCCTGAAAGTCTGGGCAATCTCGAACCACCTCGTGGGCCAGGCAGTCTGCGACAACATCGACGCCCGTCACAGGTCCATCCTCCCGCCCGAGATCTGGGGCGACGGCGAGCCCGAAGGCGTCCGCCGCCGCGCCGCTGAAGAAATGAAAGCCACCGCCCGCGCCGCCGCGAAGCTCGGCGTGAAAGTCGTCAACGGCTTCACCGGCTCGTCCATCTGGGGCATGCTCTACTTCTTCCCGCCCACCAGCAATGATGACGTCAAACGTGGCTTCGACGATTTCGCCGCGCGCTGGGGACCAATACTCGACGTCTTCAAGAGCGAAGGCGTGAAGTTCGCCCTCGAAGTCCACCCGGGCGAGATCGCGTACGACTACTACTCCACCGAGGCCGCCCTCTCCGCGATCGGCAACCACCCCGCCTTCGGCTTCAACTTCGACCCATCCCACCTTCTCTGGCAGGGTGTCTCGCCCCACACCTTCATCGATCGCTTCGCCGATCGAATCTTCCACTGCCACATGAAGGACGTCGCTGTCTACTGCGGCGAGAAGAACGGCAGGACCGGCGTCCTGGGCAGCCACCTCCCCTTCGGCGACCCCCGGCGCGGGTGGGATTTCCGCTCCGTAGGCCGAGGCCACGTCAACTTCGAGGAGATCATGCGTTCGCTCAACCGCGCCGCCTACGCCGGCCCTCTCAGCGTCGAATGGGAAGACCCCAATATGGACCGCGAGCACGGCGCGAAGGAAAGCTGCGAGTATGTCCGCCGCCTCCAGTTCAAGCCCGCCCACGCCGCCTTCGACGCCGCGTTCGAGAAGAAGTGATTCACCCCATTCGTGAGCCGGGGCGTGCCGCCCCGATAGACCCATTCCAAACAGCGCAAGGATCAAAGATGTCACAGCGGGTACTCAACATGGGCATGGTCGGCGGCGGCAAGGACGCCTTCATCGGCGCGGTCCATCGCCGTGCAGCCTGCCTCGACCTCGGTGTCCGTTTCGTAGCAGGCTGCCTCTCAAGCTCGCCCGCCAAAGCCCTCGAAAGCGGGCGCGAGCTGGGCCTTGCCACCAATCGAAACTACGCCACCTGGCACGAGATGCTCGCCAGCGAACTGAAGCTCCCACCCGGCGAACGCATCGACTTCGTCTCCATCGTCACACCCAATCACGTCCACGCTCCCGTAGCCAAAGCCTTCGCCGAAGCTGGCATCAACGTCGTCTGCGACAAGCCGCTGTGCATGAACTCCGCCGAGGCTGCCTCGCTCGTCACCGCCCAGCACAAGAGCGGCGTCGTCTTCGCCGTCACATACGTCTACACCGGCTACCCGATGGTCAAGCAGGCCCGGCACATCGTGGCGAACGGCGACCTCGGCGACATCCGCAAGGTCATCGTCGAGTACAACCAGGGCTGGCTCGCCAGCAAGCTCGAAGCATCGGGCCAGAAGCAGGCCGACTGGCGCACCGACCCGTCGCGAAGCGGCGCGGGCGGCGCGATCGGCGACATCGGAAGCCACGCCGAAAATCTCATCAGCACCATCACATCGCTCAGGATCACCCACCTCTGCGCCGACCTCACGAGCTTTGTTGAGGGCCGCCGCGTCGACGACGACGCCAACGTGCTGCTGCGCTTCGACGGCGGCGCACGCGGCGTCCTCATCGCCTCTCAAATTGAAATCGGCCACGAGAACGACCTCCGCATCCGCGTCTTCGGCACCAAAGGCACACTCGACTGGCGACAGGAAGAGCCCAACGAACTCTGGCACCGCAAAGTCGGCGAGCCCGACGCCGTCCTGCGCCGCGGCAACGCCTACCTCTGCGACGCCGCCAAGGGCGTGACCCGCCTTCCGCCAGGCCACCCCGAAGCCTTCTTCGAGGCCTTCGCCAACGTCTATGCCCAGGCCTGCGCCGCTATGCGGGCAAAGCTCCAAGGCGGCCCGCGTGACGGCAAGCAGACCTTCGACTATCCCACCCTCACCGACGGCGCTCGCGGCGTCCTGTTCATAGAAAAAACGGTCGAGAGCTCTCGCTCCGACCGTAAGTGGACTCCCATGAACTTCTCGATGCCCTGACTTCTGGTGGCCCCACTGGTGGCCCCACTGGTGGCCCAGCTCTCCGAACTGGGTCTGGGTCGCACACTTCTCCGAAGTGGGCCTCAGGGTTCTGATCCCTCAAATCAACGGCGTCTTGCCCGGAATCGCAACCTCCGGCGTGGGCATCGACCCCATCGCCAGCTCCTTGGGCATCGTGTCGAGCTTGCTCGTCATCGCCTGCTCCCACGACACTTCCTTGCCTGTATACGCGCTCATCCGCCCCATGATCGCCGTCAGCGTGCTGTGCGCGATCCGCTCGGCCTCGTTGATCGGCTTGCCGTCCTGGATGCTCTTCACCAGGTCCGTGTGCTCCTGCACGTACGGCGCGTTGTTCTTCTTGCCATCAAACTTCCACGCGCTCTTCCCCTTGATCTCCGCAAAGCCCGAACTCAGATTCGCTATCCCCTCGGTCCCGATGATCTGCTCGGAGACCTTATTGTCGCACCCGTCCGCCTGGCGGCACTGGCTGTTGCCCACACGCCCCTCGTCGTACACATACTGGATCGCAAAGTGGTCGAAGATGTGTCCATACTTCGCGTCCGTGCGCGACTGCCGCCCGCCCAGCCCGATGCACCGCTTGGGCGTCGTGCCCATCGCCCAGTTCATCACGTCAATATTGTGCACATGCTGCTCGACGATGTGATCGCCGCTGAGCCACGTGTAATACAGCCAGTTGCGGATCTGGTACTCCATATCGCTCCACTCGGCCTGCCGAGGCTTGTCCCACAAAAGCCCCTGATTCCACCACACGTTCGCCGCCACGACCTTCCCGATCGCCCCATCCTGGATCCGCTTCATCGCCTCCAAGTAGCACGTCTCGTGCCGCCGCTGCGTTCCCGTCACCACCGACAGCCCCTTGGTCTTGGCAAGCTCGCCCGCCGCCAGCACCTTGCGGATGCCCGTCGGATCGACGCCCACCGGCTTCTCAAAGAAAATGTGCTTGCCCGCGTTCACCGCCGCCTCGAAGTGGATCGGCCTAAACCCCGGCGCGGTCGCCAGGATCACCATGTCGATCCCGCTCGCCAGCACCTGCTTGTACGCGTCGAAGCCCGTGAACGTGCGATCACCCAGATTGACGCGCGACGAGAGTCCACCGTCCAGCGTCGTCAGGTTGTGCTTTGCCTCGTTGACGCGGTCCTTCATCACGTCGCCGATCGCAACGATCTCGGTATCAGGGCTGCCCGTCAGGCAATCCGCCGCCGCCCCAGTCCCGCGCCCGCCGCACCCCACCACGCCCACCTTGATCCGCCCCGCTCGCCCGCCCGATCCCCACACGCCCCGCGCGATCGGCGTCACAAACGACGCGGCAGCCACCGCCGTCCCCGCAACCGCGGTCGTCTTCAGAAAGTCACGCCGGGAGACATCACTGGAATTCGACACAGGTTGATCGTTCATGCTTTGCTCCCATTCGAATTGAAACCGGCAATCGTGCCGATCGGGTTGGAACCAGAATACCACACAATTCCTCAGGGCACAAGCCCTTCGGTGGCAACGCTCTCCAGAGCGGTGCCAGACTCACCTACTTGATCTCTTTGATGTACAAATTGGCGAATTGCACCGGGTCGCCATGATTCTGCAGCGCAATCGGGCCCTCCGACGCCATCCCAGGAAGCTGAGCATTGTCTATCACACGCGTCCCGTTGAGGTCGATCGTCAACCGATCGCCCTTCACCGTGATGTAGAACCGATTCCACTCCCCAAGCGACCTGTCCGCGTTCACCTTGGGCGTCACCCCCGCCCTCACCTCCGCCGACATCGCCAGATCCGTGCGATACCCGTACACCTCGCCGCTCCCGCAAGGCCAACACCAGATATTCGCCTGATTCTTGCTGCTCCCGCGAAAATAGATCCCGCTGTCACCAGCATTGACGCTCTTCAGCTTCGGCTTGCCATTCTCGTCCAGCGCGGGCATCCCGCTCGGCAGAAACTCGGGATGGTCCTCGTACCGCTGTTCCTTGGGCAATTTCCAGTCCACAAGCAGCTCAAAGTCCTTGTACGACTTCGCCGACCACAGATCCGTCGCCTTCCCGTCGTAATCGATCACCCTCCCCGCCGCCTTCCAGTGATCCTTGTGCCCAGCCTCATATTTCCACGCCGCGAAACTCTCGCCCGCAAACAGATCAATCCACGCCTTGTCCGCCCACACCACCGCCTCGGGCGCAAGCGGCACTCCCAGATTGATCACCTCCGTCAGATCAACCTTCTCCGCCCCCAACGCCCAATCATCACTCCGAAACGGCGACGCGGGCAATCCATCCTTGTTGAAGAAATTGGGCTCGCAATCATCCGACCACCCATACCGCACCGCCACCGGCTTCGCAACCCTCGGGCTCTTCGCGATCACCGCGTCACCCTCGATCGCCGCCGTCGCACGCACAAACTGCTTGTCCTCACCCGCGACAAAGTACTCCCGCAGCTCTCCGCCCTTGGCCATCAAGCCCGCCCCCACGTGATCGAACGTCACCCGGGCCACCCCTCCCTCAAACTTCGCACCCTTGAAAATCGGCCCGCTGTACTCAAACCCCGACTTCCCATACGTCTTCGCCAGTGCCCACAGTGCAAGCCGCCTGCCCACCTCAAACTTCCGCCTGGGGTGAATGTCCTTGGCGTCGCCGATGTCCATCGTCACGGCCATTCCAGTATTCGCCACCGCAAGCGTGCCAAGCTGCGATTCCCTCACCAGCGACGTCTCCCCACGGTCTCCGCCATAGTGAAACGGCGCGAGCTGCACAAACCCAAATGCCATGTCGGGACGCTCGAACTGCGCCCTCCAATCCTCGATCATCGCACCAAACAACTTCCGGTACGCCGCCGGATTGTCACGATTCGACTCGCCCTGGTACCAGATCACACCCCGCGGCGTGAACGGCCGAATCGTCGTCACCATCCCGTTGAACAAAATTGTCGGCACATTGGGGTGCAGCGCCATTCCCCCCGGAATCGCCGCCAACGCCTTGAACTCCGCCCCGCGCATCACCTTCCACCCGCCCGCGAGCGAGATCGGCGACGCGTTGCCCATCTTGAGCATCATCTGCTCGGGCTTCCCGTTGATTCCCCCAGGCCCCGACGTGTCCAGCACTCGCACCGCCACCACATTGTCCCCAGCCTTCAACAACCCCTCCGGCACCTGATACACACGCGGCGCAGCCCACTGCCCATCCTCGTGCGTCGCGCCCACCATCGTCCCGTTGATCCACGCATCATCCCGGTCGTCGATCGGACCCAGCATCAGCAGCGCGGGCTTGCCCGCGTCCCCCGCCGCGATCTTGACCTTCTTGCGGAAGTACATCACACCGTCAAAGCTCGCAAACTCACCATCCAACATCCGCGGCAGCACCATCTCGCCCCACTTGGAATCATCAAACGCCTCCCCCGACCACCCCTTGCTCAGCTTGGGCCCAGTCCCATCAAGCCCCGCCCACCACGCCTCTCCAGCCTTGTTCGCCAGCGTGTCCCGCTGATTCGGATCCTTCATCATGCGGATCGTCTCAAGCGTCCCCGCCTGCTCGGGAAACTTCGCCAGCGCACCCTCGCTCATCCACGCCTCAACCCGCGTCCCGCCCCAATCGCTCGAAATCAATCCAACAGGCACCCCCAGCTTTTTCCGCAGCTCCTTGCCAAACGAATACCCCACCGCGCTGAACCCCTTCACAGGCTGCGGCGACGCAGCCTCCCACTTCCCGTTGTTGTCCAGCCGCTCGTGGAGCGAGATCACATTCTCCACCATGAAGAGCCGCATCAACGGATCGGTGCTCGCTGCCACCTCCGCCTCGCCCCCCTCCGACTGCTGCACCGTCATCTCCATGTTCGACTGCCCGCTGCACACCCACACCTCGCCGATCAGCACATCATCCAGCGTGATCGTGTTCGCGCCCTTGAAAACCAGCGTCTGCGGCGAGTTTCCCGCCGCCCCCGTCGATACCTTCGCCTTCCATCTTCCATCGCGCCCCGCCGTCGCCTTCACACTCTTACCCCAGCTCCCCGTGATCTCAATCACCTCGCCAGGCGATGCCCACCCAAACAACGCAGCCTCGCTCTGCTGCTGCAAAACCATCCCGCTCGAAATCACATGCGGCAGCTTCACGTCGCCCAAGGCACCGGGCTCGAACCCCGACGAAAGCACCAAAGCGACGATCAAGTGTGCGGCGGGGCGGAAGTACATCATGTTGAATCCCAATGGAGATGCCAAGAAACAGGCACGTTCCCAACGGAACACGCCCAGACTCCCACAGCATACCACATTTCCCCCCCCCCGCACACGTTCCCCACCAGTCCCCTCTCACCTCAACCGCAAGTCCGCCCTCGCATCGCCCAGGCGGGCCTTGAGGTTTTTGGGAGGGCTCAATCGCTCCCCATCCAGCTCCAGTATAGTAAACGTCACCTCGCGGCCGTTGAGCCACTCGTTGTCAATCAGCGCCACCGCCGCGTCCCGAGTGTTGTTCACCGCCGTCCCACCAATCGCTGCCAGAATCATCCCCGCGCTGAATCCGGCCTCGCTCCCCGCCGTGTCTCGGAAGACCCTGCTCACCATCAACCCAAGTTCGGTTCGCCGAAGCTCGATCCCTGTTTGTGCCAGAAAGAAAAGCTGCGGCGGCCCGCTGATAAGCGCCTCCGACGGCATCTGCCCCAGCACTACCGTTGTCTCTCGAAACTCACCCGCCTCGCTCCCCTGCCGCATCGGCCTCCAATAACGGACATTCACGCTCTCGCCCGGCTTGATCGTCCCCACAATGCTCCGCAGCGTCTGCCGCCGACTCACCACCCGCCCCTTGATCTCCGTGATCACGTCGCCCCCTCGCAGCCCCGCCGAATCCGATGGCCCCCCAGGCGCCACACTCCCCAGCAAGAGCCCCGTCCCCTTGTACCGATCGCCGTCATAGATCTGCTTCTCCTCGACATCGTTTGCGAAAGCGATCCCCAGATAACCCCGAAGCACCTTCCCGCCCGCGATGAGCTGATCCGCGATGTACTCGATCGTCGCGATCGGTATCGAAAAGCTGATCCCGGCCGATTGCCCCTCGTCCCCCGCGCCCCCCGACCCGCCCCGCTCCGTCCGGGCCGTCGCGATCGCCACATTCATCCCCACCACTCGCCCACGCACGTCCGCCAGCGGGCCCCCCGAGTTGCCCGGATTCACCGCCGCATCCGTCTGAATCAGATTCGAGAATCCCCCCAGCTCCGACGCCGGCCCCGCAATCCGACCCAGCCCCGAGATGATCCCCTCCGACATCGAGAACTTGAATCCAAACGGCGATCCGAACGCGTACACATGCTCGCCCTGCTGCGGATTCGCGTCCGACGCCCGCCGCGCCGGGAAAAGCCCCGCCTGAGGCGCAACCTTTATCACCGCCACATCCGTCAGCGCGTCCGCACCCGCCAGCGTTCCCTCCACCACCTGCCCGTCAAAGAACTGCACCTTGATCGACGCCGCGCCTCGCACCACATGCGCGTTGGTGATGATGTGCCCCGCCGTGTCGTACACCCACCCAGAGCCCGACGATCGCCCGCCGTTGATATCAATATGCACAACCGACGGCTCAACCGCCTGCGTCACCGCACGCGTCGCGTTGTCGATCTGGGTCAAAACGTTGTCGCTGTCCAGCGTCGCCTGCGCATGGTCGATCAACGCCGCCGTGCGAATCGCCACCGACTTCCGCAGCACGTCGGGCACAACAACAAGTGCCGCCGCCGCGATCAGCAGCACCAGCAACGCCGGTCCGTACGCAACAAACCTCCGCATCACAGCCTCCGCTTTCCCTTCGCACGCCCTCTATCGCCAGCCGTCTATCGACCGTTTCCCGGTGCCACGCCAACCTTCGCCACCCCCTGAACCCCTCCCTGCCCCAGCCGCCCCGCCTCGCCCGCCTTCATCGTGTACCGCGCCCCGCCCAGATCGCGTGCCGCCACCCGCGCCACCCACTGCGCCGCCGCATCCCGCACCATCTCACCCATCGCCGCGACTGGCGCGGCAAACCGCGGCGGCGCATCGCTCATTCCCAGCAAATCATGCACCACCAGCACCTGCCCGTGGCACGCCGTCCCCGCCCCGATCCCGATCAGTGGCACACTCGTCGCCCCCATGATCCGTGCCGTCACCTCATCGGGCACCGCCTCCGCCAAAAGCATCACCGCCCCCGCGCGCTCCATCGCCGCCGCGTCCCGCACGATCTGGTCCGCCTCCGCCGCCGTCCGCCCCGCCGCCCCATACCCGCTCGTCAGCGCCGCCCGCTGAGGCCGGCTCCCCACATGCGCACACACCGGCACGCCCGCACGCGTCATCCGCTCGATCAACGGCGCGAACGACTCGTCCACCTCCACCTTCACAATGTCCGCGTGCCCCTCAACCAAAAACCGCCCCGCGTTCCGCACGCCCTCCGCCTCGTCCGCCTGATAGCTCATGAACGGCATGTCCGCCATCACCACCACATCCGGCGCGCCACGCTTCACCGCTCCCGTCAGCGCAATCAAAATCTCCAGCGGCATGTCAATTGTGCGATCAAACCCCAGGATCACCTCGGCCGCCGTATCCCCCACCAACAGCACATGCACGCCCCCGCGCGCCAGCCACCGCGCCGTCGTCGCGTCATAGGCCGTCAGACACGCGAACGCCTGCCCCCCTTGGGCCATGCGCTGCAACGCTCGAAGCGTGATTGGAGCGGGAGATGTTGGCGTCACCCCGAATCATACGGCCCCGAAAGGTGGCCCGGCACTCCGTGCCGGTCCCCGTCGTCCACTTCTCCCCCACTCCTTCCAAGTGGACCTCCTAAGGGCAAGGCTGCTCAAACGCCACCACAAAATCGTCATAGTCGAAGAAGTCAATCGCCGTGTCCTGATTGAAATCAGCCCTCGGCTCCCCCGCCTCAAACGCCGTCACAAAATCGTCGTAGTCGAAGAAATCCACCGCCCCGTCGCAGTTGAAGTCCGCGGCACAGATCACCAGCTCCGCCTCGGATGTCCGCTCCATCCCGCATGCCGTCGCCACCAGACACGAGTACCGCGCCGCGCTCTGGGCCCCGTGTACCTCCAGCCTCTTACCCGTCGCCCCCGCCATCGCCACCCCGTCCTTCGACCACTGATACGTCGCGCTGCCTGCTTCGAGGTGAAGCACCTCAAACGTGATGTCCCCGCCGCGGCAGAGCTGTCCCGTCGAGGGGGTCACCACCGGCTTGCCGTCGGGCCGCTCGTGCAGCACCGTCACCTCGTCCTGCGAGAGCGCCCGATCGTAAATCCGAATCTCGTCGATGACCCCCGGCAGATGAAACTGCGGCAGGTTGTTGAAGCATCCGAATCGCACCGGTTTCCCATATGAAGCGATCGCCCCGCTCACCGGATAGTGGCTGATCAGCACGCCGTCAGAATAGAAACTCATCGTCGCCCCGTCATACGTCCCGACCAGGTGGTACCAACGCCCCGTCGCGTAGAAATGCAGCGGCGTCCCCGCGCCCCCTGGGCTCCCGTTCGCCGCCGCGATGAAAGAAAAACTCGACGGATACGGATACAGATCCCCGCTCACGCCCAGTTGGTATTGGTAGTACGGATAGCAGTGGCAGCTCGCCCCCTTGTCCACGATCGGGTCCGACCCGCTCCCCGAAAAACTCGTCGTGAACCACCACGCGCTGATCGACATCGCCGCCGACGGGTTCAGCGAGGGGGCATCCGCCACCTGCACAAAGTCGTTGATCCCGTCGAGGTGCAGCCCCATCCCCGCCACACCCGCCACATACCCCGGTGTGCCAACCGCCACCCCGTGATTCCCCAGCCCAGACGCGTCGCTCAGATTCCCCTCAAACGACCACTGCCCCACAAGCCCCGTGCAAGGCTGCGCCAACACAGCCGCGCCAGGCAAGGCAAATCCAGCAAACACAGCAACGAACGTCTTGGTCTTCATGCAGCCCTCACTTGCAAACACAAAATGACAACGGGCCCGTCATCGTACTCGATGACGGGCCCGTCGCCAAGACCATTTTGCTGGTCCGAGATCCACACACTCAGGGGCAGGGCGTCTCGAACGCCACCACAAAGTCGTCGTAGTCGAAGAAGTCAACCGCCGTGTCGCCGTTGAAGTCCGCCGTCTTGCCGGGGGGGCACGCGCCGCCCTCGAAGCACTGCACGAAGTCGTCGTAGTCGAAGAAGTCAACCGCGCCGTCGCCGTTGAAGTCGGCCGGGCAGGGCGGGGCATAGCTGATGTGCAACGTGCCAGTGCCACGATTGGTCTTGTACCCGCCCACGCGGATGAAGTAGTGCAGGCCCGCCACCACCGGGATATCGTCGATCCGCGACCCGGTACCGCACGCGTCGTCGCTGCACGCGACATAGGTCGAGCGCCCGGCACACGGAGCGTTGATGTACACCGCGAGCTTCGTGTCAAACGCGCTCCCGCACGTATCGACGCTCATGTACCCAGCCTGCGCGGGCGTGTACTCCCACCAAAGGTCGCCGTTCACCTGCGTGTCGCCCAGGATCACGCACGAGTTGAGCACCGGACCGTCCGTGTTCGCCATCGTGTTGTCGAACGGATACGCGCCAGGGCCCACCACAGTCGCGCTCTCACACTCGTCGTTCACAGGCCCGATGTTGAGCTCATAGTCGCCCGCCGCCCCGTTGTAACCCGCGACGCGGATGTAGTACGTCTGGCCCTGCGAGACGTTCAGGTTCAACAGGCTCTGACGCAGCCCGCAACCCAGCCCGCCCGGCGCGTCGTCGTTGCACCCGATCTCTGTCCCCGTCCCGCTGGGGCACGAGGTCGTGTCGTACACCGACAGCACCGTATCAAAGAACGAGCCGCAGGTGTCCACTCGCAGCGCACCGGTCCTGGGCGCAACATACTTGTACCACACGCTCTTGGCGCTCGTGTTGTTCCCGCAGCTGGGCGTCCCGTCCGCCGTCGCATAGGTCGTGTCACCCGTGAACGTCCCGTTGCCCACAAGCCGCGCAAACTGGCACCGGTCGTTGCCAGGGCGGAACTGGATGTTGAACCCGCCGCTCGCGTCCCCGTAGTTCAGGAACGAGTCAATCGTGAGCTGGTACTGACCCGCCAGGATGTGGACCTGATTCGGCGAGTTGCCGCCCACAACATAGCTGTTGTTCGACGTCTTCCGCAGCTCCTGCGTGATCGACGCGAACGGCGAGTTGGCGCTGTACCCGCCGCTGTACTCCAGATCCAGATCCTCCGGCGCTGTCATCGTCACCAGAACGTCCGTCTCAGCCGAGCCCGCCTCGCCCTGCGTGGGCGCGAACGAAGCGATCGAGAACGAGCCCGACAGCTTCCAGTTCGACAGCCCATAACTCGTCGACGCCGTCGCGTGCCCGTTCGTAAAGTTCTTCGTTGCCGTCAGGTTGAACCCCGACGTGTTGCTCGACACCTGTTGGTTGCTTCCGCTCCCGTTGCCGGCTGTCGCCTTCGCAAGGCCCGAGGCGGCCGTCACCACCACCTGCCCCTGCGCCAACCCGGCCATGCCCAACATTCCCGCAACCGCCATTGTCCACATTTTTCTGCTGTTCCGCACGTGCAATCTCCTTGTGGGCAGGGCATTCGCCTCCGCCTCGACGAGTAATGCGAGAAAGTCGGTGACACAGGCCGGGCAATCCGAGAACTTTCATCAAATTGCCGAACAACGCCTGTTCTCGGTGCCGCCTGGGTAGTCCAGTCCTTTGTCGCCCACTTCTCCCAAGCGAGGCTCCGGTAATAAGTGGTACACTCGCCCCGTGCCCTCCCCACAGAGCCGCTCAATCACCATCCTCGCCCTTCTCGCCGGTGCCGCCGCTCTCCTCGCCTCGCCACGCAGGACTGAGCCCAACGCTCAGCCCCCCGCACCGGCCTACGAGCCCGACGCCGCCCTCCGCCTCTTCCGCCTCCAGCCCGGGTTCAAGATCGAACTCGTCGTCGCCGAACCCGTCGTCGTCGCCCCTGTGCAGCTCAACTTCGACGAGGATGGCCGCCTCTGGGTCGTCCAGATGCCCTCCTACATGCCCACCGTCAACGCCGCCGGCGAACGCGCCCACACCAACAGCGTCGTCGTCCTTGAAGACCTCGATCGCGACGGCACCCTCGAATCCCACCACACCTTCGCCAATAACCTCGCCCTTCCACGCGGCGTGCTCCCGTGCTTTGGCGGCGCGATCGTCGTCGAGCCGCAAAACGCCTGGTTCGCCAAGATCAATTCCGAGGGCTCCGCAGGCCCGCGACAAACACTCCTCACCGGAATCCTGGGGCTCGAAAACCCCGAGCACGCTCCCAACTGCCCACGCTGGTGCCTCGACAACACCATCCAATTCTCCCAGCACACCGTTGGCTTCCGCTTCGACGGCCAGGCCGCAACGACCTTCCCCACGCCCGGCCACGGCCAGTGGGGCCTCACCCAGGACGACCGAGGCCGCCTCTGGTACACACCCAATTCCGACGCCCTCCGCGTTGATCTCGTGCCGAAAATCTACGCCTCGCGCAATCCCACGCAGCGAAACTTCGCAGGGCTCAACGAGCTCGCCTCCCGCAACGACTCCGTCTGGCCCTCTCGCCCCACCCCAGGCGTCAATCGCGGCTATCAGGAAGGCGTCCTCCGCAAAGATGGCACCCTCCCAACCCACACCGCCGCCTGCGGGCCCGTCATCAACCGCAGCGACACACTCGGCGACGACGCTCGTGGCAACGCCTTCGTCTGCGAGCCCGCGGGCTTCATGGTCCGCCGCCTCACCATCGACGATTCCAATCTGCTCCCTTCCGCAAAGAACTTCTACACCAAGGACGAGTTCCTCACCTCCACCGACGAACGCTTCCGACCCGTCAACTCCTGCATCGGCCCCGACGGCGCGCTCTACATCGCCGACTTCTCCCGCGGCGTCATCCAGCACACAACCTATCTCACGCCCTACCTCAAAGGCCAGATCGCAGCCCGCAAACTCGAAGCCCCCACCGCCATGGGTCGCATCTGGCGCATCTCGCGCGAAGATGTCCCACTCCGCAAGCCGCAACACCTGTCGGCTTCGCCAAACACGCAGCTCGTCGAGTTGCTTTCCGACAAAGACGGCTGGTGGCGCGACACCGCCCAGCGCCTCCTCATCGAACGCTACGCCACCGACACCGAATCCGCCCTGCGCTCCCTCGCCGCCTCCGGAAAGCCCGACCTCGCCCGCCTGCACGCCCTCTGGACACTCGACGGCCTGGGGCTCACCACACCCGCCGACATCGCCGCCGCCAGCAACGACGCCTCCCCCATCGTCCGCGAAGCCTCCGCCCGTCTCGCCGAACGCCACATCGCAAACGCCGCCACGCTCACAACTCTCGACCGCCTCGCCGCCGACCCCGACCCTCACGTTCGCTTGCAGGCCCTCTTCAGCATCGGCTCCGCGCCCGCCGACCAAAGCCTCGACATGCTCGCGCGCCATTGGGCCTCCGCCCGCAGCGACCGCTACGTCCGCTCGGCCGTCCTCAGCAGCATCACCGGCCGCGAGCTCGACTTCCTCCAACTCCCCGCCACCGCCGCCGCCTTCGCATCAAAAGACAGCGCCGCCAAAGCCATGGCCGACGATCTCGCCGACCAAATCCTCAGAACCCAGAACGCCGCCATGACCCGCGCCCTCGTCGTATACGCCGCCGATACGAAATTGAACGCAACGATCTCCCGCTGGCTCATCGATCGCATCCGCTCCGCGCAGCTCCTCCACACCGAGCACCCCAAACCCATCGCGCTCGACCGCGAACCCGCCGCGTGGCTCGCCATCGCCGACTCTCCTTCGCCAAACGCCAAACTCGTCGCCGAGTCCATCACCTGGATGGATTGGCCCGGTCGCCCGCCCCTCGAAATAGACGCACGAGAACCCAAGCTCAAACCATTGACCACGCCAGAGCAAGCCCTCTTCGATCACGGCCGCGAGCTCTTCGTCTACTGCGCGGGCTGCCACGGCCCCCAAGGCCAAGGCACTCCGGGCCAGATTCCGCCACTCGTCGGCTCACCCCGCGCCACAGGCTCCCCCGCACGCTTCGCCAAAATCCTCATCCACGGCATGGACGGCAGCTACGACATCAACGGCACAATCTACAACGGCCAGATGCCCTCCGCCCCCCTCAAATCCGACGCCGATTTCGCCGCCGTCATGACCTTCATCCGCCGATCCCTCGGCAATTCCGCCTCCGCCGTCTCGCCCGCACAGGTCACCGAAGTCCGCCGCAAATACGGCTACCGCACTCGCCCCTGGTCCGTCTCTGAACTGGAGAACGAATAAATGAAACACACCCCCGCCCTTGCCGCATTCCTCATCACGCTCATCGCCGGCTGCGCATCCGACCACCAAAGCGCGCCCGCCGCCGGCACCTCCGTCGCCATCCCCCTCTTCAACGGCCATGATCTCTCCGGGTGGACCATCCGTGGCGGTCAGGCCTCGTTCTCAGTCGACGAGGGCGCAATCGTGGGCCGCACCGTCCCCAATCAATCCAACAGCTTCCTGTGTACAGATTTCACCTTCCGCGATTTCGACCTCTCCCTCGAGTTCAAAGTGGACAAAGAACTCAACTCGGGCGTGCAAATCCGCAGCGAGGCCAAACCCATCGCACAGGGCGGCACCGTCTTTGGCTACCAGATCGAAATCGACCCCACCTCGCGCGCCTGGACCGGCGGCCTCTACGACGAAGGCCGCCGAGCCTGGCTCAAAGACCTGTCGCAGAACGCCCCCGCCCGCGAAGCCTTCCGCCAAGGCGCGTGGAACACGCTCCGCGTTCGCGTCCAGGGCGACACGTTCAACACCTGGCTCAATGGCGTCCCCGCCGTCGTCGATTTCAAGGATTCCATGACCCCAGAAGGCTTCATAGGCCTCCAGGTCCACAGCGCCGGCGCACGCACCACCCAGCTCCAGGTCCGCTGGCGTCACATCGAGCTCATCGACCTCACGCACTAACTCGATGCCTCTTGCCTCAATGCCTTCTTCCCACCACCACAATGCTTCGCCCCTGTGCATCCCATCGCGGCAATATCTTTCCCAGCGCAGGCGACAACTCATTCCCCGCCCGAACCGCCCGTTCCTATCGGCTTCCTCAGATGCTCACGTCGACGTGCGATCGACGATGTTGTATGCCTCGCGCTCGCCGCGTCCGCGCACCGGATAGTCCTTCCGCAAGGGGTGGGCCGGGTACTCCTCCCACGTCAGAATCCGCCGCAGGTCCGGGTGGTTGCGGAATCGAATCCCGAACATGTCGAAGACCTCGCGCTCGGGCCACTCCGCCCCAGGCCACAGATCGCACACCGAATCCAGCCACAGCGCCGGATCCTCGACAATGCCGTCCGTCGCGAGCGTTGGATTCAGATACGTCTTCACGAAAAACCGCTCGTCGCGATCGAAGCAGATGATGTTGTACACAACCGCGAATCGCCCCGGCTGCGGCGACGGATAGCTCAAATAGTCCAGCCCCCCCACGTCCGACAGCATCACATAGTTCGCCCGCGGGTCATTCTTCAAAAACGCCAGCACCTCGTGCAGGTCGCTCGGCTCCACCACCAGCGTGGACATCCCGCGAAACTCCGTCGCCCGCAGGCTCTTCCCCGCGAACGAC
>JAYVUC010000157.1:0-2924 GCA_043788295.1 Phycisphaerales bacterium | reverse complement strand
GTTGTAGCTCGGGAGCGCCTTGTTGTAGATGCCCCCGTCGGGCATCTGCGTCTTGATGAGGTACGCTACGGCGGCGGTGAGTGTCTGGTCTTTGGCGATTTCGGGGGCGGAGAGGGTGTGCGATGGGGTTTCCATCGCCAGGCCCGCGAGCACGAGGCCCGTGTAGCCGGGGAATGGTGCGTTGCCATCCTTCACGCCCCACGCGCCGGTGGGGCCGTCCTGCTTGGAGCGGAGAAACGCGATGGCCTTGGCCTTGAGTACCTTGGCCTTGGCAGAGGCGGCGGGAGAGAGTTTGTCCGAGTGTGCAGGGGCTGCGGGGGCCGAAGGGGCGGATGGTGGCGTGGGCGTAGCGGGTTGGGCGATGGAGGGTGCGATGAACGCCGAATACGCAATGAGGGTGGCGATGTTGATCTGGATCAAGTCGGACTCCTTTGTCAGTGCGGGGATGATACTGCTGCTGAGGCGTCGGCGGCTGCGCGATGTACGAGCATGGCGGCGGCGACGACGGCTGCGGTCTCGATCCGCATCGTGTGCGGGCCGAATCGCAGGAGGCGTGCCCCGCGTGCGCGGGCCTGATCGAGCTCCTGGGGCGTGAAGCCGCCCTCGGGACCGACGAGAAGCCGCACACGGTCGCCGATTGCTTCGCCGTTGTAGGAAGGCCCCGAGGAATCAGCGACGACGATGGCGTCGGTTGTGCTCAGGGCGTCCTTGAGTGCGCCGCCGCGGGCGATCTCAAGGGTCCAGGCGCGGCCGCACTGCTTGGTTGCCTCGTTGGCGATACGAACAAGCCGTTCGAGCTTGTGATCGCGCGGGTCGACGATCGTGCGGGTGGTGTGGAGCGGGGCCCACGCGGCTGCCCCGACCTGCGAGAGTCCGTCGATCATGGAGGAGAGCCGATCGCCCTTGGGCGAGCTTGCCCAGACCTCGACGCGCGGCGCGATTGGAGACTCGCGTGCGAGGTGTTGAACGCGTGCTGCGACGAGCCAATCGCCGCTTTGCGTTTTGGTGATGCGTTCGATGACGGCAAGGGCTCGGAGGCCGCGACCGTTGAGGAGTTCGATTTCAGCACCCGCTTCAAGCCGCTTGACACGTGAGACGTGGTGGGCCTCGTCGCCGGAAATGTCGATGCACGAGCCTTGGGCGGGGGCGGCGAGACCATCGAGCAGCACACGGTGATGGGACATGGGTTGAGGCTAGGTTTGAGTTGAACCTGAGGAGACGCGGTTTCGTTGTGGATAACTTCGCGTCTGCGGAAATATCTGCACCCCAAAGCAGGGGTTTATTCGTATGAAGGGCGAGGGTCGGGGTGCGCGGCCTTGATCGCCCATGCGTTTGGACCGATGATGCCGACTGGTGGTTGAGTTGGTGGATTCACAAGGATGGAACAAGCGGCCGACAAAGTGCAGGCGGAGTCACTCGATGCGCAGGTGGACGCTCTCCTTGGAGAGATGTCGCAGGCGTGCGAGTTGCTGCAAACGCAGCTTGGTGAGGCTGCGCCAGCGCCTGCGGGTGAGAAGGTCGGCCAAGGCAAGGCGGGCGAAGAGTTTGCTGCCCCGATCGACGATCTGAACGAGCAGGTGGACGATCTGCTCAAGAGCATGTCGAGTGCGATTGCGAGCGAGCCTGAAAGCGTCGCGGCTCGGGTTGCGGAGCAGTCTGTTGAGGACGAGTTGGCATCGTTGACAGACTCACTGCTGGCTGAGCCCAGCGCGGCGGCGTCCCCGATGCCAACTGTGACCAATCCGACGCCCGAAGCGAAGGCAGTCCAGCCCACGCTGACTGTGCCGGTTGCGGCGATCGTTGCCGAATCACTCGCACCGGTTTCTCCCGCGAAGGTGCATTCTGCGGCTTCTCGCGTCGTGCCTGCTGATGCGGCCCCCTCACAATCGCCGTGGTTGCGAGAGGTGGTCGCGCGCTTGGGGCATATGGCTGGTTCCATTCTGGCCGGAATTGGCGGGATAGTCGAGCCCGGAGCACTGCGCGCGGCGACGATGGTCTCGGCGCCCATTCTGAGCAAGCCAAAGCACGTGCGAGACACGGTGGGTTGGATGGCGGCGTGGTCGCTCTTTGTGGCGGTGAGTTTCGCCGTGTTCATCTTCTTTGTTCGCACTCCCCCGAGCCCGGCCTCAAAGGACGCGGAGGTGCGGCTCGCGGATGAGCACGCGGGAGAGGGACACACGGGCGAGGTGGTCCGCCACGGGCTACCCACGGTTGAAGAGCGTGCGCCTGCGGCTCACGGTGAGGCCGGGGGGCATGGCGAGGCGAAGGGCAAGGACGCAAAGAAGCCCGATGCCAAGAAAGCCAGCGCGAAGAAACCAGACGCGAAGAAAGCGGCCGTCAAGAAGAAGGACGCCAAGAAGCCGGCCGGCGAGCACGGCGAAGAGGCTGCGCCAGCCGAGCACTGATCTGTGGTGGCACGCTGCGGCGCGGCGAGTCATACGGAATCTGTTTGATTTCTGCGCGTTGGGCTTCCCAGGCCACTCGAAAGAGCGAGACGATTCGGAGGACCTCATCGTCGGCGTGGGCGCACGATTCAACTGGAATCCGTATCAGTGCCCAGTGACATGCGAAGAAGAGGTCAAGAAAGTCGCGCACGGAGTGGCGTGCCACCCATCGCTCGAAAGTCGGCCTACTTGTCCTTCTTTTCTTCCTCGCCCTCGGGCTTGGGCGGGTCTTTCTCGGGCAGTGCGGCCCGCCACTTCGTGTTCAGCTCATCGAACGAGATGCCCAGGGCGGACTTGCTCGCATCGTTGATCGAGGCACCCTGAGCCATGGCCTTGAGCCACGCGACGCGGTGTTCGCGGCCGTAGGTTTCAGAGACAAACCCCAGCATGTGATGTCCGAGGGTGTAGACCTTGCCGTAGTTGGCGTCGCTCACCTCGCCCCACGTGGCGAGGTCTTTCCAGGCCGGGAGCTTGTCACGG
>JAYVUC010000156.1:0-9605 GCA_043788295.1 Phycisphaerales bacterium | reverse complement strand
CTGCTCGTCCGTGAGCTCATGCCGTTTCATCGTGCCGACCTCCATGTCATTTGGACAGGAATATCGGCTGTCTAGAGAGTTTTCAGACAGAGCCTAGTGATATCGAATACGCTCGGGTCATGCCGGACGTGCTGACCGACCTGCCGCGAGGTGCCTGAAGTGTTCGTAAGTGCTGGATTTTCTGGCGGCCGCGGGCAATTGTCCGGAGTGCGGTGCGGCGTACGACCTTCAAGATCAGACAACGTTTACACGTTCGCCGCCGTTTGATCGCGTGGCGTACTGGCTGCCTGGTGTGTTGATGGCGGTGGGGTTCACGTTCTCGAGCGTGGCGGTATTGGGGCTGGGGCTTGGGAACAACGGGTGGGCGATGTGGATCGGGGTGCCTGTCTCGGGAGGTGCGCTCCTGGGGTATCGGTTCAGGCTTGGCGTGGCGACGGCGATCATGGCGGTGGTCGTGATAGCGGCCACGGTGATCGGCGGGGCGATGACGATGAATCTGGCTGGAAGTTTCTGCGCGATGATCCCGGGCGTGGTCGTCATCGTTCCGATCTTTCTGGGGATTTTGTGCGGGACACTCCTTCGCGGCACGCTGAAGGAATCAGGATGGTCGCAGCGCCGGTATCTTCCGATTATTTTTTCGCGGCGCTACCGATTGTGTGGGGGCGGTTGAGGGGCGGCCTGTGCCGAGGGTGGAGACGGTTTCGACGTCGGTAGACATTGCGGCATCGCCGCACGAGTGCTTTGAGTCGCTGGCGTTCTATGAAGAGGTGAAGCACAGGCCGCCTTTGATCCTTCGCATCGGGCTGGCGCATCCGCTGGGGGCGATCGGGTCGTCGCGGCGGATCGGGGACATCAAGAAATGCCTGTACAACAAGGGCTCGATCACCAAGCGCGTGACCGAAGTTGAGCCCGACAGATTGCTGGCGTTCGAGGTGATCGGCCAGCACATCGGGTATGAGCGGGATGTGCGTCTCACGGGCAGAAGTTTCGCGTTTGAGCCCCGGGCCGATGGTGGAACCCATGTGACGCTGACGACGACGTATGTGCCGCTCTTGGAGCCGCGACTGCTGTGGCGATGGGGGGAGCACATTGCGGTACACACATTGCATGAGCATGTGCTGGAGGGACTTTCGCGGAAGGCAAGGGGCGAGGAAGGGGGAGCGTCGTAAAGACCCCATTCGGCGTAGAATACGGGAACTGTG
Organism: Phycisphaerales bacterium; assembly: GCA_043788295.1. Classification (GTDB taxonomy): domain Bacteria; phylum Planctomycetota; class Phycisphaerae; order Phycisphaerales; family UBA1924; genus UBA2396. The sequence continues at coordinate 8,403 of JAYVUC010000156.1, read as the reverse complement.
CAGGCTTGTTGCGGGGATGTCGCTTATCGCTGTGAGACAGGAGACCGAATATGTCGCTCACCAAGGCCGAGGCCGCCGAGATCGTGAATGTCGTTGCTGGGGATGCCGAATGTTTGCGTCGGATCAATGACGGGGCGTGGGTTGCGGACAAGCTGCCGAATCGTCTGGGGATCAACGGGTCGATCCGCAACTGGGGGTATGTGGCGTGCGGGATGATCTCGTTTGGGAAAGCGTGCGACCCGTCGGACGCGGAGTATGCGGAGAAGGTGTGCACGGGGATCACCGAAGCGACAGTCACGGCGATTTCGGGGGCGATGAAAGCGAAGAAGACGCTTGGGCGGATCACGAAGGTGACGAGCGTCTCGCGCAACGGATTTATGGGGACGGATCACACGGCGACGCTGATCATCATGGATGACAAGAGCGAGTACGTGTTTGACTGGCACGCGACGCTGAACTCGCGCAACCCGATGATCCACAAGGCGGCGGACTGGAAGCGGAGCACCGGGGGTCAGGTGTTCAACACGTTTTCGGGGTTCTGAGCGGGCGGCAAGGATCGTCCCGACAGGGTGATACGCGCGGGCACGCGGCACTGCTGTGATGATTCAGCGAGGATCACCGAAGCGGCTGATCCTCGGCACCCTGTGTTGCACTACCGGCACGAATAACGAAGGAGGCCGACCCAGTCGGGCCGGCCTCCTCAGGCGTGCGTGCTTTGTGGGCAAACCCTGGGATCAGCAGGGGGTCTCGAAGGCGTTGACGAAGTCGTCGTAGTCGAAGAAATCGACGGAGGTGTCGCTGTTGAAGTCGGCGTACTTGCCGGGGGGGCAGACGGTGCCCTCGAAGCAGGCGACGAAATCGTCGTAATCGAAGAAGTCGACCGCGCCGTCGTGGTTGAAGTCGGCGGGGCAACCGGCGACGAGGCTCATGCTCACGAAGTCGTACTGATTGTCGAAGGGGAGTGAGGTGTAGAGCGTGTTGACGGTGGAGAACTGGCCGGAGAGGAAGTTCTCGGCCTGCACCATGGTGATCGTTTCACCCTTGGCGGGTTTATACTGATATTCGATCTTGGCGTTGAGGGTTCCTGCGAGGGCTGCGGTGACGGCTTCGATGTGCCCGTGCTGTGAGCTGGCGGGCCCGGCGATCCAGCAGCTGAGGGTGCCGTTGGATGCGTTGTAGAACTGTCCGTCAACCGCGAGCGTCACGTTGTCGCCCAGGTCGATCGAACCGTGATTTGTGAAGTAACCGCTCTGCGGGCTTGTGTGCAGGAAGGCGTGGTCGTAGACAGTGATCGAGCCGTTGTTCTCGCGGAGATCGTTGAGCGAGAAGAACGAACCGCCTTCCCAGAGAGCCACCGACACTCCGGGGCCGATCGTGTGGATCAGGGAATTGCCGTCGAAATAGACGCGGGCGTTGTTCTGGCAGGTCCAGTGTCCACGCGTGAGAATGCCGTCGGGAGTGATGTCCCACGAGAGGCGGATGTGGAGGTCGGGCTGGTTGACGTAGAGGTAACCGCCATTGATCACGGCGACTTCGGACGAGATGTCCACGACGTCGATGAGGGCGCCCTGGATGTCGATCACGCCGTCGTTGGCGATGTAGGGCGTGCTCTGGGCGGGCTGGAAGGTTCTGGCGACGTCGCCGCCGCGGGTGAAGGTCATGGTGCCGGTGGACTGGATGGCGATGTAGGACGAGGAGGCGTCGGAGAGGTAGAACTGCCCGACGTGGAGGGTGTGGGTGGATTCGTGGCGGAGTTGGCCGAAGACCTGGAGGTAGGTGCCGATGGTGACGCCGGTGGTGTCGTAGGTGGGGATGACGATGGAGCCCGAAGCGCGGACGGAGAAGACGCCGTTGCCGGAGGATGAGCGTTCGATGAGGGCACCATCCCACATGGTAATGGTGCCTTCGAGGTTGACGTCATCACGGTGCGTGAAGCGTCCCTGGGCACCAGCGATGGACACGTTGCCCTGGATCGATGCGCCGCCACGGACATTGAGTTCGCCCAGGAGGACCATTCCACCGCCGGGCTGAACGAAGAGCCCGCTGATGGTCTTGATGCCGGTGAGCTGGGGGCCTGGGCCTGGTTGAATGACGACAAAGTCGTTGGAATTGGGAACGTGGCCGATCCAGTTGGCAGGGTTGGTCCATTGGGTGTCGGGCCCGGCGTGCCAGTAGACGGTGTCGGCGTGGGCGATGCCTGCGAGAGCGGAAAGGGCGAGGATTGCGGTGCGGGTGTTCATGTGGGGCTCCGTTTGGGTGCTGATGGGATTCGCGGCCGGGAGTGGCCGTCGTACACCAGACGTGCGGAAAGCGGCTCTGCCGCGACGATGTTTCGGCAAATCAATTTGGTGCGTGTGTGCCGGAGGGCCGTGCTTGTGGTGTCGAGGGTGGGAGAATCACTCGATGACCAACGTGCTCACCCGTGCGGGCTACGCCCTTGTCCTGGCCGCACTGGCACCGGGCGGCTGTGCGCTGATCGGAAGCGATCCGGATTCGGGCAAGGCGCTGCCGCTGGCCGGGGAAGACACGCGGGCATTGGGCAAGCGGCTGCGCGGGCATGTGGAGTATCTGGCGGGGACGATCGGGGAGCGAAACCTCGCGCACCCGGGACAGTTGCGGCATGCGGAGCATTACCTGGCGGCACAGCTTGCGCGGGCTGGGCATGTGGTGCGGTGGCAGACGTTCATGCTGCCGCGGGCAGGAAGTGTCGAACCTTGTGGTGGAAATCACCGGCGTGTCGGAACCGGGTGAGATTGTCGTTGTCGGGGCACACTATGACAGCGTGAACAACAACGGCGTGGCATCGCCCGGGGCGAATGACAACGCGAGCGGGACGGCGGCGGTTGTCGAGCTTGCGCGGATGCTTGCGGGCACCAAGCCCGCGCGGACGATTCGGCTGGTGCTGTTCGTGAACGAGGAACCGCCGTATTTCTGGACCGATAAGATGGGGAGCCTGGTGAATGCGCGGGCGGCGAAGCAGCGCGGCGACAACATCGTGGGGATGATGTCGATCGAGACGATCGGGTATTACCGCGACGAGAAAGGGACGCAGGGGTATCCGCCGCTGGTGGGGCTCGCGTATCCGAGCACGGGCAACTTCATCGCGCTGGTGGGTCCGGCGAGCAACGGCGGGGTGGAGTGGGTGGAGCGGTGCGTGGGGGCGTTTCGGGCGGCGAGCGACGTGCCGGCGGAGGGGGCGGCCTTGCCGAGTCTGGTGCCGCGGATTAATTCCAGCGATCACTGGAGCTTTTGGAAGCAGGGATGGCCCGCGCTGATGATCACCGACACCGCGCCGTATCGGTATCCGTATTATCACAAGCCCGAGGACACGCCCGAGAAGCTGGACTATGAACGGATGGGGCGGGTGGTGGAGGGTGTGCGCGAGGTGATTGTCTCAGTATCTGGCGCGGGTGCGGGTTCGGCAGGCGAACGCCCGTGAGACCGATGATCTGGGGCGTCCGAAGCCCGCCCACGCGGCCCACCGCCCTGGGGCACACAGGGGTACCATTCGTGATGCCCATTGCCGATTCAAACAGTCTCATCGCAGCGTTCTGTTCCAGATGGGGCGTGGCTGAACTTTGGCTCTTCGGATCGCTTGCTCGAGGTGGCGCACGGCCGGACAGCGACGCGGACATCCTTGTAAGGTTTGCGAAGAGTTCGACGGCTTCGACCTGGGACTGGCCGCAGATGGCCGACGAGCTGGCCGCGTTCCTGGGGCGGAAGGTGGACTTGCTGTCAGAAGCGATACTCCGCAATCCGTACCGGCGCGCGGCGATCATGGCCGATCGCAAGGTGCTCTATGCGGCTTGAGGCAGGTGATGCTGCATCGTTGTGGGCCATGCTCGCCGCGTGCGATCGTGTGGCCCGATTCATTCGCGGGCGATCACTGCCAGAGTTCGAGGCCGACGATTTTTTCCGATCCGCGGTCGAACGACAGATTGAGATCATCGGCGAGGCTGCTCGCGGTCTCACTGACGCGTACAAGGCCGCTCATCCCGAGGTACCGTGGCGGCCGATCATCGCACAGTGACATATCCTCGCGCATGAGTATGGGGACGTGGAACCGCCGCTGGTGTGGCGTGTCGCAACGGAGCACGCGCCTCGTCTGGCGGTTCAGTTTCGCACTCTTTTACCACCCGAAGTGTGCTGACGGACGAGTCTCGCGGCAGCATGCACGCGGGAGTGCGCCACACGAATCAATAGAGTCCAGTTACCGCTTTGCACGTTTGGGTGTTGTGCGTGGCACGGTCCTTGATTTTGGCGCACTGGATGTCCGGGTATTTGGGCGGCTTGGGGCCGCGCTGCGTGAGGCCTCGTAGGCGGCGATGTATTCTTTGGCGGTGATGCGGCGGATCGCTTCGCCGATGACGTCGAGGGCGAGGTCGTCCACTTTCTTGAAGCGGATGCAGACCTTGCCCATGTCGAGCTTTTTGCCGGTCTTGGCCCAAGCTGCTTTGAACCAGTCGGCGTGTTCGTTGGCGGGGCGAGCGCGGGGTTGGTGGAGCGTGGCTCCATGCAGCCGCAATAGACGGACATGAGGTAGAGCGACATGTACCCCTTCTGCGACGCCAGCCCGGCGAAGGGGAGGGGCATTTTGGGGTCGCAGTGGTAGCCGGCGGGAAAGACGCTGTGCGGGACGGCGTAGCCGATCATGCCGTAGCTCATGGACTCATGGATGTCTGGATCGAGGTTTTTCAGGATCACGGCGCGGACGGCCTGGAGGGCGGCGCGGCGATCGGGCGGGAGCGAGGCGAGGTATTCCTTGACCGTGGCGGCTTTAGATTGCATGGGCGAGAGTGTACCACAGAGGTTTGGGCGGTCCAAATCGCGGGCACGAGGGGCTGATCGGCGGGTGGGCCAAACTGATATACTCTCGAGTCACCCCAACTTGGAAGAGGATCAACACGATGATGCACAACGTTCGGACCGCCGTTCTGTCGCTCGCACTGCTGTCGGGAATGGCCTTTGGGATCTTGCCGGCGCCCGACGGCGACACGAAACCAGTGGCGATCGTGGACGGGAAGGAGGTGGCGGTGCCGGCGATTGCGATGGGCGATCCGGCGATGGTGGCGAAGATTCTGAAGGAGGGCAAGGAGAACAATCAGGTGATGCAGCACCTGAAACATCTGACGCAGGACATCGGTCCGAGGCTGACGGGGTCGTCGCGGGTGGAGACGGCGAACAAGTGGTGCAAGTCGCAGTACGAGCTGTGGGGACTCTCGGGCTCGCACATCGAGGAATGGGGGACGATGGCGACGCGGTTTGATCGCGGGCCATGCTCGGGCAAGATTCTGCTGCGCGACGAGACCAAGAACGACAAGGGCGAGGTGACCAAGGTCGAGTACAAGGACGCGCGGACGATGGAGCTCTCGTCGCCTTCGTGGACCAAGGGGACCAGCGGCGCGGTGCGCGGGCCGGTGATCAGGATGCCCAAGACCGACGCCGAATATGCGGAGGTGAAGGACAAGCTCAAGGGGGCGTGGATTCTGGTCGAGGCGCAGCCGGCGGTCGGGCAGAAGGGGGTGCGGAGCAGGCTTTCGACCAGCTACGAGGCTCGCAACGAGGCTCGCAAGAAGGTGGCAAACGGGGAGAAGCCCGAAACGATCGCAATTCCCGAGCGGGTGATCTTCGACGGCGTGGCGGGGTTCATCAGCACGACGCGTGACGAGCGGGTGTGGACAGGCGCGGTGCCTAACTGGCGCGAGCGCAAGATCGAGGAGATGTCGAGTGACATCGCGGTGGTGGTGAGGCTCACGGACTACGACTTCATCAACTCGCGGCTCGCGGACGGTGAGCCGATGGAGGTTGAGATCAATCTGGAGCACAAGCTGACGGCCGGGCCGATCCCGTGCTACAACACGATTGCGGAGATCAAGGGCACCGAGAAGCCCGATGAGGTGGTGATCATCTCGGCGCACCTTGATAGCTGGGATGGGCCGGGGAGCCAGGGGTGTACGGACAACGGGACGGGGTCATCGGTGACTCTTGAGGCGGCGCGGATTCTGGCGTCGGTGGGCGCGAAGCCCAAGCGGACGATCCGGTTCATCAACTGGACGGGCGAGGAGCAGGGGCTGCTGGGCTCGCACGCGTATGTGGCGAAGCACAAGGACGAGATTGTGGCGAAGGTGTCGGCGTGCTTTGTGGACGACGGCGGGACGAATTATGAGGGCGGGTTGCCTGCGGCGGACAACATGGTGGACTATCTGGCGGCGGCGACGGCGCCGGTGAACAACGTTTTCTGGTCCGAGATCGACAAGAAGTTCCTGAATGTGAATGTCCGCAAGACGGGCACAAAGATCGACGTGCACGGGTCGTCGGACCACGCGAGCTTCAATCAGGTTGGCGTGCCGGGCTTCTTCTGGGACGAGATCGGCCGGGCTGACTACGGGTATGGGTGGCACACGCAGAATGACAAGTACGAGCTGGGTGTCGAGGAGTATCTGAGGCAGTCGGCGACGTGTGCGGCGATCACGGCGTACAACCTGGCGTGTGCGCCCGATCTCTTGCCGCGAGCGAAGCCCGACGAGCCCGCGAAGTAGGGCTTATTGCTGGCGTCAAAGCCGTGCCTCAAACTGTTCCATCACTGGCGGATTTTTACGAGTCGCTGAGGCGGACGGGGCTTGTCCGCCGCGCGATTGAGCTGGCGTTTGATGAGGACGTGGGCGAGGGCGGGGATATCACGAGTCGTGTGACGATCGCGCCGGATCAGCGGGGCCGGGCGGCGATTGTGGCGCGGCAGGTGGGCGTGCTGGCGGGGTTGGCGACGGTACCTGACGTGCTGGCGGTGTTTGCGCCGCGATGCGGGTTTGAGGCGCGGGCAGCGGATGGGGACCGCGTTGTGGCGGGCGGGACGGTCGGGGTGATCGACGGGCCGATGCGGGAGATTCTCGCGGCGGAGCGGACGCTGTTGAATCTGATGAGCAGATTGAGCGGGGTGGCGACGCGGACGGCGGAGTTTGTGCGTGCGATGGGGGATTCACGGGCGAGGTTGTGCGACACGCGGAAAACGACGCCGGGACTTCGCGTGCTGGAGAAGTACGCGGTGCGGTGCGGCGGGGGTGAGAGTCATCGAATGGGGCTGCATGACGCGGTGCTGATCAAGGACAATCACCTGGCGGGAGTGGGGCTCGATGGGCTGGCGGCGTTTGTGGAGGGTGCGGCACGCCGGGCGCGGGAGCTTCGACCCCAGGGACTCGCGTTTGTCGAGGTCGAGGTGGATACGCTCGAACAGCTTGAGCGAATTTTCACGATCTCGCCCGGGCTTCTGGATTGCGCGCTGCTCGACAACATGTCGCCGATGATGTTGAAGCGGGCGGTGGAGATGAGGGCGGCCTCTTGCAGCGGTGTGCTGCTGGAGGCGTCGGGCGGTGTGAATCTCGCGACGATCGGGGAGATCGCGCGGACGGGAGTTGATCGTGTGAGCGTGGGGAGCCTGACGCACGGAGCGGTTTCGCTCGACTTGGGGCTCGACGCGATCGCGTAAAGAGGGAAGACCAGTTGACGGCGAAAGAGTGGCAGGAAGAGCTCGCGGCCTTTGTTTCGTCGGGCGTGCTTCGGCACTTCGATCGCGCGATCGTGCTGGACGCGTGCGGCTCGACGCAGGACGAGGCGCTGGCGCGGTGCGGCGGGCGATCGGGGCTTGTGCTGACGACGCTGACGCAGGAAAGCGGCAGAGGTCGCCTCGGTCGATCGTGGCATCATGATCCGGCGAAGGGGCTGGCGATCACGTTTGTGGTGGGCGATGTGAGGCCTGATGCGGAGATTTCGGTGGCGGCGGGGCTGGCGGCGGCGGTGGTGTGCGATCCGCCGGTGTTCGGGGTGATTCGCGGGCCGGAAATCGTGGGGGTGAAGTGGCCCAACGACGTGGTGAGGCGGGAGCGCGATGGGATGCACTGGCCGAAGATCGCGGGTGTGCTGGTGGAGAGGCGGGCGGGGCTGCTGCTGGTGGGGATCGGGGTGAATGTGGATCACGAGGCGGGTGACTGGCCGGTTGAGCTTGCGGGGCGGGCGATGTCGCTGCGGCAGCTCTGGCCGATTGAGGTGCCGATTGGTCGTGCGGCGCTCGCGAGGCGGCTCATCACGTCGTTCGACGGCGTTCTGGATGAGCCCGACACGATGCTGGCGAGGCGGTGGGCGGATCGGGATGTGCTGATCGGGACGGTTCAGGAGTTTGATCACGACAACGTTCGCCACCGCGGGGTGGTGGAGCGGATCGACCCGACGCGCGAGATCGTGCTGCGCACGGCGAAGGGGATCGAGCGGCTGCCCGCGATGACGACTTCGCTTGTCAAGGTTGGTCTTGACCCCGAATCCTGATCCAGTCTGAGTGAGACATTTCGGCGAAGAATCCGGCCTCTGCAAGGAGGTCAGGAACGATGAAGAAGAGCAGACTTTCGGAAGAGC
>JAYVUC010000155.1:0-22201 GCA_043788295.1 Phycisphaerales bacterium | reverse complement strand
CGGGCGCCCACCCCATCAAACCTCGCAGCGCGTCGGAGATGTAGTTCTCCCCGTACACCATCGACCCACCCAGGTGCGCCGCAACTCCCACCACGATTGCCCCGGCCGTCAGCACAAGCCGGTACCACCCCAGTGCCCTTGGGCCCGGATTGCTGGCCGCTGCCGCCCCGACTAGCGCACCGATAAACGCGATGCTCGCCGCCGAAATCCCAAACCACCTGTGCAGCCCCAGCAGCGATACGTCGCCTGTGCGTCCCTCGGCCAGGCTCCACCCCATCGCGGCCGCCGCCACCCCCGTCGCCGCCCCGATTGAGAGGCAGAGCACCCCCGCCGCTGCTGGCTCGTGCTTGCCCCGCCGCAACCGAAACATCTCAATCGCCAGGGCCACCACAATCAACGCAATGGGAAAGTGCACCGCCATCGGGTGCAACTTGCCCGCAAAGTCCCACAGCCTGTCAATCAGATCCGGCATCGAGTGTGAGTCTACCAAGAACATTGGGCCCAAACCAGACAACCACAGCCATTCCAACCCCCGAGTCCGGGATTCATGCACTTTCCAAGAAACTTCGGGCAACTCAACAATTCTTTCGTGCGTATCCAGTCGGTGTGGTATCTTGTATCGGGCAGTCCACCAAATGACAGGACGGACTTTGTTTGGATTTCAGGAGTCTCTTGCATGTCGCTCTCGCCTCTCTTCCCCCGCCTCCTTCGCTCCGCCGTACTCATCGCCTCGCTTCAGGCGTTGGCTGGCACCGCGTTTGCGCAGCACGCCGATCACGACGCGATCCACGGTTGCGGCAAGGCCGACGCACTCGCTCAGCTCTTTGAGACAGGGCTGGACCCCAGCGGCAATTCATCGGGGGACATCGGCCCGCGCGAGGCGATGACCGACACCGACGTGCTCAACAACTTCCTCGATATCGAGATCGTGCCGGGCACGTCCAACATCTCGGGCTCCAACACGATGACCATCAAGAGCCTCGTGAACGGGCTCTCCCAGTTCACCTTCATGCTCCGGTCCAACTACACCATCTCAGACATCAAGCTCAACAGCGTCACCACACTCACCGCCACCTCGGTAGGCACCTATGGCCGTCGGGTGACATTCCCAACGCCCTTCAACACGGGCGACACGTTCACTCTCAAGGTCACGTACGGCGGCACTGCTCTCAGTCGCGGCTTCGGCAGCATCGAGTTCCAGACCCAGTCGGGCACGCCCATCGTCTGCTCGCTCAGCGAGCCCTATTACGCCGGAACCTGGTGGCCCGTCAAAGACGGTGACGTCCTCACTCAGGGCGACAACAGCGACAAGGCCACTCTCGACATGTGGGTCACCGCGCCAAGCAACCTCGTCACCATCTCCAACGGCCTGTTGCAAGGCACCGACGTCCTGACCGGTAGCCGCAAGCGTTACCGCTGGAGGACCAACTACCAGACCGCCTCGTACCTCGCGTGCTTCAGCAGCACCAACTACAACACCTGGTCCACCACCTACACCTTTCCGCTCACCGGCGGCGGCACCGGCACGATGCCGGTCCAGTTCTACATCTACCCCGCCAGCGACAATGCCGGCAACCGCGCCGCCTGGGAAAAATGCACCAGTATGTTGGCCGCCTACCGCCCCATCTACGGCGAATATCCGTTCATCAACGAGAAATACGGCATCTACCAGTTCGTCTTTGGCGGTGGGATGGAACACCAGACCATGACCGGCCAGGGCACCTTCTCCGAGACCGTCACCGCGCACGAGCTTGGGCACCAGTGGTGGGGCGACAACGTCACCTGCCGCACATGGGGCGACATCTGGCTCAATGAGGGATTCGCCACCTACACCCAGGCTCTTTGGGAAGAGTTCAAGTCGGGAGGGTCGGCAGCCGCCCGCAACTCCTTTATGGCCAACAGCCGTCCCAACACCTCAACCGGAAGCGTCTATCGCTACGACGTGTCGAACGCGAATGCGATCTTCGCAAGCGAGTTCGCGTACAACAAGGGATCGTGGGTGCTTCACATGCTCCGCCACGCCTGCGGCAATGACACGACGTTCTGGTCGCTCCTGGCTGCCCATCGCGCAACGCACCAGGGAGGTGCCGCCAGCACCGACACCTACGCCAATGTCTGCTCGGGCGTTCTTGGGCACGACATGCAGCCGTTCTTCGACGCCTGGGTTTACGGACAGGGCGCACCAACCTACGTCTACTCTTCCTCCACACAGACGCTCGGCTCAACAACCTACCTTAAGCTTCGCCTGCGCCAGACTCAGGCAGCCCCCGCCGCCGCCGTCTTCCCGATGCCCGTCGACGTCCGCTTGACGCGCGGCGCAGTCACCTCCACCTACGTCGTCAACAATAATGCCGCGTCGCAGTACTTCGTCATCCCACTCACAGGCTCGGGGACTGTCTCCGCTCCCACGATCGACCCTGATGTCTGGATCTTGAACGGCGGCAAGACCTCCGAGGCCTGGGCTGCGGGCCCCGCCGCTCTCGTCGCCGCGTCACCTGCCCCGGGCACAACGGTGTCGCTCGGGACGAACGTCACCTTCGCATCGCTCACCTTCAGCGAGAACATCGCCGCCAACACCGCCAACTTCATCGTGACCTACCAGGGCGTCGGCCCAATCCCCTTCACGTACAGCTATGCCGCCGGCACGCAGACCGCCACGCTCTCCTTCGCTGGTTCGCTCGCGCCCGGCGCGTACACCATCACCACCACAGGCTCCATCCTCGCCAACGGGCAGGATCTCGACGGCGAAATGACCGGCAACACGCTCCCGTCGGGCAACGGCATCGCCGGCGGCGAGATCGCCCTGAGTTTCACGGTTCCACAGTGCCCGGCCGATTTCAACAGCGACGGGGCGGTCGATTTCTTCGACTACGATGATTTCGTCATGTGCTTCGAGGGCGGCGTCTGCCCACCCGGATCCACCGCCGACTTCAACCACGACACAGCCATCGATTTCTTCGACTACGACGATTTCGTTGTCGCCTTCGAGACGCCCTGCTGACCAACTGATCGCATCAACGCGATCACAGCACGCCCTCCACTCGAAGGCTCGCTCGCATCTGCGCAGCCGTGTCGCCTGTGTGGTCGATCAACCTCGCGCGCCATCCCAGGCGAGAGGCGGTCGCAATGTTCTCCGCCAGATCATCGAAGAATAGTATTTGCCCACCCTCAAAGCCCGTCGCCCGCTCGAACGCCCGGTAGATCGCCTCATCGGGCTTCGACAAGCCCAGCAAATGGCTCGCGTGCGGCAGCTTCACCAGGCCCGCCGTCGGAAAGCTCGGCCAATCCGTGTGCTGGTCCGCCCGCCTTCGCTCCCAGTGCGTCTGGTTCGTGTTGGAAAGCAGCGCGGTTGTCGCCCCCGCCGCGTGCAGATCGTCCATCAGCTCTCGCACGCCGGGATACTCCTCGATCAGCCACGCGTGGTGCACTCGCTCGACCTCGGCGGGTGTGTAAAGACCGCCCATCGCTGCGCTCACCCGCTCGAAGAACTCTGCCGGCGCGACTTTCCCGAGCTGAAACTCGCCCGCGATCCCCTTGCGCTCGTTGGCGAACGGGCGATCACCCATACCGCCCCGCGCCCCAAGCCCGGCCCGCTCGCACCCCTCTGCCCACGATCTGCAGATCCGCAGGATCACCCCACCCCAGTCAAAGCACACGCATTTCACCGGACTATTGATCATCGACAAGGCTCCTGGAACACCTTCGATTCAGACATAGCGTATTGCACTCGATGCGATTCACCACAGAGGCACAGAGACACAGAGAGAGAACGATGAAGTGGCAGCGTGGCCAAGTGCGCGAGATGTTGGGAGTAGTCCCAGCAATTCTCTCTCATTGTACCTCAGAGCCTCATCCTCTCTTCTTCTTTCCTTCTCTGTGTCACCGTGCCTCTGTGGTAAACGTCTTCTCGTGATCGCCACGGCCCTGCATTGAACTTGCCCTAGCGTCACCATTCGCCCGCGAGCACGCGATCGACCGCGTGCGCAACCCCGTCCTCGTTGTTGCGCTTCGTGTGCCGCGTAGCCGCGTCGCGCACCGCGGGGATCGCGTTGCCCATCGCGATGCCCAGCCCCGCGTTCTTGATGAGATCGATGTCGTTCACCTCGTCCCCAATCGCCGCGATCCTCGACGTGGACACGCCCATCGTCCTCGCCACATGACTCACCGCCCCCCACTTGTTCGCGTCCTTGTCGAACACCTCGAGCACATGGAGCGTCTCGCCCGTCGCGTGACGGCTCGCGTGCTCGGGCGCGACAACCGCGCCGAAGTGATGGATGATGACCTCGCTGCCAAAGTGCCCGTGCAGGCTCGTCTTCACCCCGGCCATGACGCCCGACAAGCCGCACGCACCCACCCGCACCGTGTGCTCGGGATGCTCGTCCTCGTCGAGCCCCCGAACCATCCGCACGCGGACATTCATCGACCCGAACCACCATTCCGTCACCGGATCGAGCGGCAGATCGTCCGGCCCCCGCACCACGAGGTAGTCGTACCCGGCCGCCGACGGGTCTTTCAACACCAGCGCGGCGTGCTGCTCGGCGATCATGATGTCGACCGCGCGCGTGACGATGGACTGATGGATCGAGAAGCGGTGGATCGTCCCGCCCGTCGCCGCATCCGCGATGATCGCCCCCCCGGCGACCACCACCGGGTCGCGCTGCTCGATCCGCTCAACAACGTGCCTGCACTCCGCGAACCCCCGCCCGGTACAGATCACAACCCGCATCCCAGCCTCGCGAGCGAGGTCGAGCGCGAGACGATTTGCATCGCTCACCTTCCCATCGCGGCCCAGGAGTGTGCCGTCGAGATCGATCGCCAGGATATCGTACTTGCGAGGCATGGTGAAACGTAGCTCGCGAAATGGCAGCTCGCGTTAACCCTCATCAAGCCGGTCGAGCTTGCGAATCTGAGGCCACGCCGTCGCCACCGCCGCAACCACTAGCAGCGTCCCGATCCCGCCGGAAACCACGCTGAGCGTGGCCCCCGCGACCACGCCCAGTCCGAGGAACTTCCCAAAAAGTGACGCCACCGCGCCCGACTCAAACCCGCCCAGCTCGTTGCTGCACTCGATGAATACGCTGTTCACCGCCGACACACGCCCGCGAAGCTCCGGGGGCGTGCGCACCTGCACCAGCACATGCCGGATCACCACCGAGATGTTGTCCACCGCCCCAAGCCCGAAGAGATACGCGAGGGACGTCCAGAAATCGAGCGACACGCCGAAGCCGATCGTGCACAGCCCGAACACCGCCACCGACCACAAGAGCATGGGCCCCGCCGAACGCCGGATCGGCCAGTGCGCCAGCACCAGCGCCATCAGGAACGCCCCGACGAACGGCATCGCCCGAAGGTATCCCAGCCCGACGGGTCCGACCATCAGCACGTCTTTCGCGAACACCGGCATGAGCGCGGTCGCCCCGCCGAGAATCACCGCGAAGAGGTCCAGCGCGATGGTGGACAGAATCACCTTCTCGCGAATCAGGTGTCGCACGCCGTCTCGCACCCCGCGCCTCATGCCGGGCATCCGCGCCGCGCGGGGCCTCACATGCACGGGCTTCATGAAGAGCGTCGTGATCGCGAAGACTCCGCAGAGAGCGGCTGTCAGCGCGTACACGGGCCACGCCAGTTTCCACAGATGAATCAGATAACCGGCGAGCAGCGGGCCCAGCGTCGCCGAAAGCTGAAAGACGCCGCTGTTCCACGTCACCGCGTTGGCGAATCGATCGGTCGGGACCAGGTCGGGCAAAAGACTGCTCCGCACGGGGCCGTTGAACGTCCGCACGAGCCCCGCCATCACGATCAGCCCCAGCACAATCTCCTTGCGTGCCTCCGCGAACGACGCCCACGCGAGCAGCGCGGACGCGACCGCAAACCCGGTCTGCGTCAGGACCAGAACCCGCTTGCGATCAAAGTGGTCGATGATGTGCCCGGCCGGAAGCGCCATGATCACCACTGGCAGCGCCCGCGCCAGCCCGATCGCTCCCACCCACAGCGGATCGTGTGTCCGCTCGTACATCTCCCAGCCCAGCGCCATCCCCATCATCTGAAGCCCGAACGACGAGCACATGAACCCCAGCGCGAACAGCACATAGTTCCCGTCCCGCAGGGCGGCGTACGGATCGTGCTTCTTTGTGCTCGGCTCACCCGGTTGTGCGTCTGTTTCGATCAAGGCGAGGGAGCTTACCGCCCTCGCTGCCCAAGGGTGCGTCAGACAGCCCGAAGCCCGGCAACAAACTTCGCGAGCCTGTCAACACCCTTGTTGATCTGCTCCTCGCTGCACGCGAAGCTGATCCGCACATGGTTCTTGCCGCACCCGCCGAAGTCCTCGCCCGGCACGAACGCCGTGAGTTCCTCGCCCAGCAGCGCCTCGCAGAAATCCAGGGCCGATCGCACGGGCTTGCCGCTCAGCGTCACCTTGCCGAAGTGGGCCGACACATCGGGGAACGCGTAGAACGCGCCCGTCGCGCGGATGTTCCGCACGCCCGGCACGCCCGCGAGCCTGCGATTGATCAGTTCAGCCCGCACGGCGAACGCGTCACGCATTTTCGCCACCTCGCCGCCGCACTGCTCGATCGCCACCTTGATCGACGCGTAGATGAAGCTCGTGATGTTCGTGGACATCTGCCCCTGCAGCGTTCCCATCGCCTGCGTGAACTTCCTGCCGAACTCGCCGCTGGTGCCCATGTACCCGATCCGCCACCCCGTCATGGAATAGGCCTTCGAAAGCCCGTTGAGCGTCACGACACGTTCGGCGATCTCCGGGTCGCTCCCGATCGAGTAGTGGTCGATCCCGCCGTACACGATCTTCTCGTAGATCTCATCCGACAGCACCACGAGGTCGGGCGCAATGGTCCGGGCCGCCTCCCCCACCACCTTGCCAATCGCCTTCAGCTCCGCGGGCGTGTACATCGTGCCGCACGGATTGCTCGGAGAGTTCAGAATCAAAAGCCGCGACCGGGGCGTGATCGCCCGCCTGAGCTGCTCCGCCGTGATCTTGAAGTCGGTCTCGGGCGAGGTCCGCAGCTCCACTACCTTGCAGCCCGCAAGTTCGGCGATGGGCGCGTAGCTCACCCATGTCGGCACGGGCAACAGCACTTCCTGCGCCGCCTCGCCGGGCTTGGGCTCGTCGAGCAGTACGTGGCACGCGACAAACAGCGAGTGCTTACCGCCCGCCTGGATCGACACATGGTCGGGTGTGCATCCCGGAATGCCGTTCTCTTCTGTCAGCTTCTTCGCGATCGCCGAACGCGACTCGGGCGTGCCCAGCGTGGGCATGTACTTGGTCACGCCCGCGTTGAGCGACGCGATCGCCGCATCCTTGATCGCACGCGGCGTGTCAAAGTCCGGCTCGCCCGCCGAAAAATTCAACACGTCCTGCCCTGCGGCCTTCATCGCCTTGGCGCGATTCATAAACGCGATCGTGACCGAGGGCTTCAGTGCAGCAACGCGACGGGAAGTCTGGAGCGTGGGCATCCCCCAGCGTAGACCTCGCGCATCACCCGTCGCTTCTCATCGCACGAACTTTTCGGCACTCTCGCCCACGCCCCTGGTCGCACCGCTCCCTGAAGGATGCACCTGGGCTTCCCAAAGACGCCGCGCCGAAGTTCGCCTCACCGGGTACCATTCCCTATGGCAGAAACTTAGGGAGCAAATGGAACTCTCTGGCCCGCCCGCAGACGCAGGGCCTCTGGTGCCTTCGTCCCCTCGGGTTGGGCACTCTTCACACGATCCTTCACCGCAGCCCACACCCTCCCGCGTAGGTGCTCGGGAATCTGCCCCAGGAGCTCTTCCTCCTCGTCAATCACAAGCTCTTCCATCTTGCCCAGCTTGATTCCCTGAACTTCGAGTGCTTGCCTCAGCTGCGCCTCCAAAGCCTTCGGGTCCACCACCGCCTCTTCTGATCGGGTATTCTCAGTCGCCATGTCAATTTCTCCCATTCAGGTCTATCGCCGCTCCCAGTGCCGATCCGCAACCGCAGCCCTCGGCCCTTTACTGGTTGGCGAGTGCCCTCCGCTGCACTGTCGTCAATGCCCGGCCCCTTTCCGTGTTTCAACACGATTCCCACTGAAATTTCGCAGAATCATACCTAACCATTGATTTTCTAGGACGTTAGCCAAGTCCCGGAACTTCCTACCCGATTCGCTCGTACTTAGATCAAAGCGATGGTGCTGACATGCTCGATTATCCCAGAGTGAAGCACGCCCACGCCAGCCCAGGGCAACGACACGATCAGCCCGGATCGATGCGGGAGTTCACTCTCGCCGCCCAAGCGGCGGTGCGCCGGCTTGGCTTGCGGCCTTCCGAGCGGGCCGAGGTTCTCGACGAAGTCATCCGTGGCCTCCTCCTTGCCGATCAACGCGAGGGCGTGAATAACCCTCGCTCACTTGCGCTCAAGATTGCCAAACGCCGATTGGTCGACCTCGTGCGCAACAAGAATCGCCGGCCTCGATTGTCGCAGCTCCAGGCGACAAGCACACCCGATCCGACTCAACAACCCCAACGCGACGACGAGAGCGCCCTCGACCACGAACTCCACAGGATCGTCGCCTCGCTGTCGGCCCACGACCTCTGGCTCGTCCAGGAACGCATCGTCAAAGGGCGAACGCTCGCGGAACTCGCCGCCGAGAGCGCCACGCCGCTCAGCACACTCCATGATCAGAGCAAGAGCCTTCTCCGCAGACTCCTGAGCAGGCTCAGGGCCGCCGCAAAGCAATCGAACTCCATCCAGGATGAGCTCGAGCACATGCACTTCAACACTGACGAAGATTCTGGCTCGCCCAGTCCCTCAAAGTGAGCGAATCGCCGTCAAACCCGAATCCAGAGCACCTCGTACTTGAATCCGCGAAACTCCCTCGCGTCCTGCGAATAAAAAGTGGCAAGGATGACCTGCGCGGCGCTGGCTTTGTCGGTGTAGGGGACCGAAAGCCTCCGCCGATAGATGCTCTTGGCCTTGGGCTCCAAGGCTGCTTTGAGCCTCTTGATCCAGGCTGCGCACAGCACCTTCTCATTCCCCTCGGGCAACAGTCCAAGCGTTCCCTCATTCACGACAATCAGATTTTCTAGCTCCACCGCCCTGAGCCTCTCGCCTGGGTTTTGCTGGATCGAGTGAACGGTGTTCTTGTAGTCCAGAGATGAGCAAAGAAAGTGCAGCAACAGCGCACGGCAAACGTCGGTCTCGCGGACCTCTCTGATCCGATGCTCTGCCTGAAAGACCGCCGGATACGTACTTCCGTTTCCCATGTGCCACCCTCCGCCTGAGGTATTCTTACAGGCGTTGACCCGCCGCCAACACCACCCAAACTAGCTGCGCGATACCCGAACGAAATGGTATTACCCCGACCACTTCGACGGGTTTCAGACAAGGAACAAATACCAACAATTTTGCCAACCATCAAGGAATCCCAAGCTCATATTCGCCGTCTGTTCGTGTTCGCGGTTCTTGCCTCGGCCACCACTCCCGCCTATCCTTCCGGTCTTGGCTCAAACCTGAATGAGGATTTCATGGCCCTTTCGACCGCACACCGCGCTGAAACACGTACCGCATACCGCCGCCACGAGACCGACAGCGGCTCGCCTGAGGTGCAAATCGCCATGCTCACCGAGCGCATCAAGCAGGTCGCGGGCCACCTTGCCACCAACGACAAGGACAACCACGGCCGCCGCGGCCTGGTCATGATGGTCGGGCGGCGAAACCGCCTCCTCAAGTACCTCGCCCGCACGAATCCCGACGGGTACCAGGCCCTGATCGCCCGCCTGGGCCTCCGAAAGTAACGCACTCACACGGCCCCCACACGGCCCGTTGTCCGACAAGGCAACGGGCCGCTTCATTTCCCATAGCTCACGCCCGGGCTTTCGCACAGCTTGGGCAGTAGGCACGCGGCCTGTCGTAATTCGCGGCAAGACCACATGCCCTCTGCCTCGCTGAAAAGGATGCGTTGACCCCGGCGTGCGACCTCTCGCAGCCCCCAGCCCGGCGACCGGACGTGTTGATCGCCAGGCCAAAGGACCACCGCGAAGGTCACACACAAAGGACCGGCCCATATTGGGGGCCGGAATTGGTCATGTCAGAGGCCCCGTTCCACACATTCGGCATCACGCCCCTTCCCGGCTCCACCGTCGTCACCCGTGACCTCGGCGGACGCACCCTCACCCTCGAGACCGGCACCGTCGCCAAGCTCGCCGGCGCCACCGTCATCGCGACCTTCGGTGGCACCACCGTGCTCGCCTCGGTCGTCCGGGCACAGCCCCGCGAGGGCATCGACTTCTTCCCGCTCACGGTCGACTACCGCGAACGCACCAGCGCGGCGGGCAAGTTCCCCGGCGGGTTCAAGAAGCGTGAAGGTCCGCCCAGCGAGAAGGAAATTCTCACCATGCGGATGATCGATCGCCCGATCCGTCCGCTCTTTCCCGATGGCTACATCGACGAGGTGCTCATCCAGTGCTTCGTGCTGAGCCACGACGGCGAGAACGACGCCGACGTGCTCGCGGGCACCGCCTCGTCGGCCGCCCTGTCGCTCACCGACATCCCCTTCGAGGGGCCCATCGCGACCGTTCGCGTGGGCCGAATCCACACCGACGCGGGCCCGCAGTTTGTCATCAACCCCACCGTCACGCAGCTCGACTACTCCGACCTTGACCTGGTCCTCTCGGGCCACAAGGACGGCGTAAACATGATCGAGGTCGGCGCGGCCGAACTCGAAGAATCCGTCGTGCTCGCCGCCATCAAGTTCGGTCAGGAGCACATCGCCAAGCTGCTCAGCGCGATCGACGACCTTGTCGCCAGGTGCGGCAAGCCCAAGCGCGGCGGCGAGTGCTTCGTTCCCACAGCCGAGATCACCGCCGCTGTGGCTGCCGCGTGCGAGAAGGACATGACCGCCGCCCGGCAGATCAAGAGCAAGAAAGAACGCAACGAGAAAGTCGACGCGCTCCGCAAAGCCCTGCTCGACGGGCCGTTCGCCCTCAAAGCCGGCGGCACCTACGGCGAATACGCAACAAGCCTCAAGAACAAGACCCTCGCCAAAGAGGCCTTCCGCAGGCTCGAAGAGAAGGTCACACGCCGCCTCATCGTCGAGGAGCAGATCCGCGCCGATGGACGCAAGCCCACGCAGATCCGCAACATCACCGGCGCGGTCGGCATCTTCCAGCGCACGCACGGCTCGGCCTTCTTCCAGCGTGGCGAAACCCAGAGCCTCTGCTCGGTCACCCTGGGCACCGGCAAGGACGAGCAGATCATCGATGGCCTCCTGCCCGAGTACACCAAGAAGTTCACGCTCCATTACAACTTCCCGCCCTTCTCGACCGGCGAAGTGAAGCGCATCAGCGCCCCCGGCCGCCGTGAGATCGGGCACGGCGCACTCGCCGAGCGCTCGCTCCTGGCGATCCTGCCCAGCCCCGAAGAGTTCCCCTACACCATCCGCGTCGTCAGCGATATCACCGAATCCAACGGCTCCTCGTCGATGGCCTCGGTCTGCGGCGGCTGCCTCGCCCTCATGGACGCGGGCGTGCCCATCAAGGCGACCTGCGCCGGCATCTCCGTGGGCCGCTTCTCCGACGATGCCGATACGAAGGAACTCTTCGTCACCGATATCATCGGTGAAGAAGACTTCTTCGGCGACATGGACTTCAAGGTCTCGGGCACCCGCACGGGCATCACCGGCATCCAGCTCGACCTCAAGGCCCGGGGCCTGGTGCTCTCCCAGATCGAGAAGATCTTCCAGCAGGCCAAGGTTGGCCGCCTCGAGATCATCACGACCATGGAAGGCATCATCGCCAAGCCCCGTGCCGACATCAGCCAGCTCGCCCCGCGTCTGGTCACCATCCAGATCGACCCCGAGAAGATCGGCAAGCTCATCGGCCCGGGCGGCAAGATGATCCGTGGCATCCAGGAACGCTGGCAGGTCACCATCGACGTCGAGGACGACGGCAAGGTCCAGGTCGCCAGCGCCAACGGCGAAAATCTTGCTGGCGCACGCTCGGAGATCGAGGCCCTGTGCGAGGAGATCAAGGTCGGCACCGTCTACACCGGCAAGGTCGTCAGCATGAAGGACTTCGGCGCGTTCGTCGAGCTCGCCCCCGGCACCGACGGCATGTGCCACATCTCCGAGCTTGCCGACGGCTTCGTCAAGAGCGTCGGCGAGGTCGTCAAGATGGGTGACATGATCAAGGTCAAGGTCATCAACATCGACGATCAGGGCCGAATCAAGCTCAGCCGCAAGGCCGTCATGCTCGACGAGAAAAAGGCCGCCGCCCCGGCAGACCCCGCCGCCGCACCCGCATCGACACCAGCTGTCAGCTGAGATTCCTACTTCATTCGATCTCACAACGTCCCGCCGCTCTGGTGGGACGTTTTTCATTGTCCGCCATCCGCTACGTGCCTCGGCTGGCTTTGGCTTCGTGTTTGCACTATGTTTGCATATGTGGAAAACCTTGCTGATTGACGAAGGTTGCACAAATCTGTAAAAACCTGTTAGGATGGAGAAGCCAGAGAACAGCCCTCCCCCGGTCGGTCGCGTCCGGGCCTGTTCAGTTTCGCCTGTCCTGTTTCGATTGGTGCCGCTCTTCGAGCACCACCGCGCCAAAGGCCGATGAGCCGATGGCCTCCGGATTCTGTCCGCCGGGGTCATGCCATGAGCGAGCACATCATCTCTCAGCTCACCAACGTCGAGGGACTCGTCAAGTGGTTCGACCCGCGCAAGGGGTTCGGCTTTATTGTCGGGCCCCAGAATGAGGACATCTTTGCCCACTTCTCGACCATCGAGGGCGACGGATTCCGCGTGCTCAAGGACGGCTCGCGCGTCATCTATGACGCAGTGAAAACCGACAAAGGCTGGAAGGCGACACGCGTCAAACGCGGAGATGATCTTGAAGTGGTTGTGCCGCCGCGGCGTGGATACGCCCGATCCCAAGGCCCGCCCGCCGCAAATGAGAACGCCGCACCTGCCCCCTCGCCCGGTCCCGAGTGAACCGCATGTGCGAGCCTACAGCAGCGCGAGCCCTTTCAATTCGGCCACGGGCTCCTCGAACGAGCAGCTTCCAAATGACAGCGCGAAGACCTCTCGCACCCGCGCGATCTGCGTGATATCGATCACTTGCCGCCGCCACGAGAGCCCCTCGTCGGTGAAGATGAACGCCGACGCGTCGCTTTCTTCCAGACACGCGCGGATCATCGCGGGCTCGAGCCGGTGCGTGAACGCGAACGCCGACGCGACAAACATGTTCAGGAAGCCGTGCATCACGCAGGTCGCCGCACCCGGCTCGTAGGTGAGCGGAGCGGACCCTCGCATCGGATGGTGGAGCCCGGCGGTCGCCTTGAAGGGCACCTCGGCAAGCCTGCACGCGTTGATGAACTCGGCGATCTCCGCCGAACTGGGAAAGGCGCCCGCCGTCACCCCGCCCATTCTGAGCTTTGCCGCCGCCGCGTTCCCCGCCAGTGCCGCCACAAACCCGCGCGGGTCGTGCCCCTGTGGCACCTCAAAGAACGGATAGAGATCGTCGGGCAGCATCTCGACGGCTGCGTCGATAAACTCCGCACTCGGGGGCTTGATCTCGATGCAATCGACCTGGGCCAGCCCCCGGTCCTCGATCGCGTGATGCGTGTTGAACTGGATGATCGTTTCGAGGTCGGCCTCAAGGCCCGCCGCCGGCCCCCCCTCGCCGCCGACCATCCCGTCCGCGATCGCCGAAATACACCAAGGCTCACCTCTATCCGCGTGCTCGCGATATCCGCTGGTGGCGAAGGTGCCCGGCATCAACGCCCCCGCCGCGTTCGACAGCTCTCGCAGCCGCGACACCGGGCACACAAACCGCCCCAGCATCCACTCGTGCAGCCCCGCCCGATCGCGCGCGAACGCCTCCCCCGCAGGGCCCATCGCAAGCCCGGCGGGCGGAAAGAGCCCCGCATAGTCCACCACACTGGATAACATGGTCCTAAGCGATTGCGTCACCATGCCGCAAGCATAACGCCCCTGGGACGTGGTGTCTGTGCGACGGAGGACCAAGCCCGTCGAGTTTGGCCCGCCGCCGCGAAAGTCGATGCCCAAACCGCCCGATGATCACGGCATGTGTGAATCTTCCTCAGTCTCGTCAGCATCGTCGGCCGCCCTTGCCACCCAGGTCTCAACCGCCGTCGCAAGCAAGGCACTCGACGCCGATAAGCAGCAGGGCGCGGAGCTCGTCAAGATGATCTCCTCGGCCAAGGCGATCGAGCAGATGAACGCTCAGAACGTGTCCCGCCAGAGCGAGACCGCCGTGGACATCTACGGCTAAAAACTCGCCTCACCACCGCGAGAATGGATCGCCCTTCCAGTCCGCGATCCAGAGTTGGCTGCTGGGCTTCATCTCGCCGTCGATCTTGGGCCCGCGCTGGCTGGTCCAGATCACCTTGGTCCCCTCGGCGTTGAACGCCGGCAGCACATCCGCTCCATCCGCGAGCGTGATACGCCGCGTCCGCACATGGGCAACCTTTACCGCTGCACCCGCCGCACCCTTGGCCGCCGCCTCCATCTTGTCGCGGTTCACCTCGATCGCAAAGACCTCGTAGTTCGTGTGGCTCACCTCGCTGGTCGCGTAGAGCATGAACTTGCCCGAGGGATGCCAGAACGGGCACCAGCTCACATGCTCGTTGTCGGTGAGCTGATATTCCTGCGAAATGCCAACCGGAATCTCGACGCCGTCCGCGTCTTTCTCAAACTTCAGGTCCGCGACGAAGATCTGCAGCAGGTCGTTGCCCTTGCGATCCGACCGGTAGCAGATCGACTTCCCATCGGGGCTGAAAAACGGCCCGCCGTCATACCCAGGCACCACCACGATCGGATACTGCTTCTTGGTCTTGGTGTCGAAGATGTAAATGTTCGCGTCGGCCTTGGGCGGCTCGGGTGTGCCTGCCTTCTCCGTGGTGGCCCGCTTCTCCGTGGTGCCCGGCTTCTCCGAAGCCGGTTCCTCCTTGGTGGCCCGCTTCTCCGAAGCGGGTTCCTCTTTGGTCCCCGGCTTCTCCGCCGCAGGCTCCACCTTCGCCGCATCCTCGATGTGGCTGTACAGCAGGAACCGGCCCGTCTTGTCGAACGAGCATTCCGCGTCGTAATTGGGACGCGTGAACACCTGCTTCGGCAGACTCGCCGACATTCCGTTGAGGATGTTGGGCATGCCGAGCGTGCGCGTCAGCTTCATCCCGCCCCGCACCTGCTCCTCGCACAGATCCTTCACCCGCACTGCCACGACATCCATCTCCGCCGGGAACGCCCACCGATATCGGCTCGTACCTCGCTGATACCCCGCCGGCCCCTCGTCCTTGGGCGTGATCAGCGTGCTCCCGAACGTCACGATGCCGGCCTCGGTCGGGTGGAACCACCCGCAGGTGTTCGCCGAGCCCGCCGGGCTCACCCGCTCGATCGTGGTGAACTTTCCACCCTCGAGCTTCGCGAGGTACATCGCGTAGAACGGGCTGGGCTCCTTGCCCTTCTCGGGCACCTCCACCGCCTGAAAGATCACCCACTTGCCGTCGGGACTGAAGTAGCTCTCGCCCGCTTTCACGTACTTGTCGCGGAAGGTGAGCTGCTCGTGATTCGTCAGAAACGGCTTCTCAAGCGTCGCCCAGTCCAGCGGCGGTGTGGCCGGAGCAGCCGAGGGAGCGGCGGGGGGGGGCGCGTGGATCGAACCGGCCAGAAACGCGGAAAGGCAGGCAACTCTCATGCTCATGTGCAAGTCTATGGACGTGTCGCAACGCCTGCCCACATGGTGGCGAGGATCATCCCCAGGGGGTGAACCTCGCGGGCAACCGAACGCCTCAAAGAGCAGAGGCCGCATTGCAGCGGCCTCGCTGCCCACGCCGAAGCGTGAGTGGAATACCTCGGAAGGTTCTACCCGAAGTCGGCCCGGAGCCGACTCCTACCGGTTCTTGCTATCCCCTCGCGCAAAGATGCTCGCCACATAGTTCAGCACATCCGTCGCGCTCGTCTCGTTGTAGCCGAACTGCTTGATGAGCCGCTGCTTCACCACGTCGATCTTCGCCTGGGTCTCGTCGTCCACGACGCTGCTCACGAGGTTCTTCAGCTTGATCGTGTCGCGGCTGTCCTCGAACAGCTTCAGCTCCAGCGCCCGGTACAGCCGCGCGTTGGTGTTGTACTCGAACTTCTTCCCGTCCAGCGCGAGCGCACCGATGTAGTTCATGATCTCCTGGCGGAAATCTTCCTTTCGGCTCTCGGGAATGTCGATCTTCTCCTCGATCGCCCGCATGAGGCGTTCGTCCGGGTCGTCGTACCGACCCGTGTACTTGTTGAGCACGCGCTCCTTCTGCGTGTACGCCCGCACGTTCTCAATGTAGTTCGTGCACATGCGGCGGATGGCGTCCTCGTCGGCCGAAATCGCCCGCTGCACCTCGCCCTTGATGATGTCCTCGTACTCTTCCTTCACCACCGCGAGCAGCTCGCGATACTTTTTCTTCGTGTTCTCGTCCGACAAAAGCGAGTGGTGCGTCATCCCGCTCTCAAGCTCGTTGATCACCATGAACGGATTGATCGCCCGCTCCTCGATCGCCTGGCGGCTCACCAGCGCGTTGGAAATCTTGTCCTGGATATACCGCGGGCTGATCCCGTTCATCCCCTCGCGCGGCGCCTCTTCCTTCAGCTCCTTCACCGAGTCCTCGGTGTACCCAGGGATGCTCTTGCCGTTGTAGAGCTTGAGCTTCTGCAAGACCGCCAGCCCGGCCTTCTTGGGCTCGTCGAGCCGCGTCAGCACCGCCCACATCGCCGCCACCTCCAGCGTGTGCGGGGCGATGTGGATGTTCTTGATCCGCTCGGGGCCGAAGCTCTTCTGATAAATCTTGATCTCGTCGTCGAGCCTGATGTTGTACGGCACGTCGATCTTGATCGTGCGGTCGCGGAACGCCTCCATCATCTCGTTGTTCTGGAGGCGCTTGTACTCGGGCTCGTTGGTGTGCCCGATGATGACCTCGTCGATGTACGTCTGCGCGAACTTCTTGGGCTTGATCGTGTGCTCCTGCGTCGCGCCCAGGAGGTCGTACAGGAACGCGACGTCGAGTTTGAGAATCTCGATGAACTCGCAGACGCCCCGGTTGGCGATGTTCAGCTCGCCGTCAAAGTTGAACGCCCGCGGATCGCTGTCGCTGCCGAACTGCGCGATCTTGCGGTAATTGATGTCGCCCGTCAGCTCCGTCGAGTCCTGGTTCTTCTCGTCCTTGGGCTGGAAGGTGCCCACGCCCACGCGGTCCTTCTCGGAAAGCACGATCCGCCGCACCTTCACATGCTGCATCACAGCCTTCCAGTCGCCCTGATAGAACTGCATCAGGTCCTCGAAGACCTTGCGGCAGAACGGATCGGGGTCGCCATAGAGCTTGAGCCGCCCGCCGTGGTTCTTCGACTTATACTTCTCGTTGATCTTGTTGAACAGGGCGTCGCGCGCGTCGCGCGGGATGAGCACCAGCGGGTCTTCGTGCATCGGACACGCGAACTCGTGCGTCATCACCGCCGTCTTCGCGCCCGGCCCCGCCGCCGCAACACCACAGTTCTCATCCAGCAGCCAGCTGAACGAGTACAGCGCGCCGTCGGCGGTGCGGCTGTACGCCTCAAGCCCCTTCTTCAGGAGCCGCGCGATCGTTGACTTGCTCGAACCCACCGGCCCGTGCAAGAGCAGCACGCGGCGATCGGTCCCGTACCCCTCGGCCGCCGACCGGAAAAAATCCACGAGCTGCATCAGCGCGAAATCGAGCCCGTAGATCGCGTCGGCCCCGTTCTCGAATGGATCGCTGAAGAAGTGGTACCGCACGCAGTCCTTCTTGAACAGGCGATACTTCTCGCTCCCGTGCGCCACAATCGTGTCATACGCCCGCTGATACGCGTTGCGCACGATCGCCGGATTCCCCTCGACAAGGTCGAGATACTCCCAGAACGTCCCCGTCCAGTGGTGTTCCTGGAACTTCTGGCGATCCAGTCGAGATTCAATCAGTGAGATCAGTTCGTCGGCCATGTCCATGCCTCCAAAACCGGATTTCCCAACCACTCGGCGCGCGAAAGCCTCGCACACCCTGATATCGGCCCATCACACGCCCGGCAAGAGTTTGCCCACGCACCCATGCCCCAAACTCCCCAACCCAGCCCCGCCCCATCCTGTTATACGTCCCGCACGGCAAACGGATCGCACCACTTGGAATCCGCCGCACCTAAACTCTTCATGCCCCTTGACCTGCGCACATTCTTGCAGTTCAGCCTGCCCATTGTTGCGAATCCCGCCCCCTCGGCCTCTTCTCCAGCCTCTCTACACTCGCCCCGATGACCTCCCCGCCCCATTCCGGCCCCCATCCCGCCTCCCATCCCGAGTCAAAATACAACACCGCGCCGGGCGTCATCAGCATCTCCGCCGTAGAACTCCCGCCGCTGCCAGATTCCATCCTCACTGCGCCCGCCTCGGGCCGCCTCGACCCGCGCCGCTGGTTCGCAGAGCCCAGTCTCCCCTTCGAGATCGAGATCGGCTGCGGCAAGGGCACTTTCATCCTCGAAGAATCCAAGGCCCGACCCGGCACCAACTTCCTGGGCATCGAATGGGAGGGCGAGTACTTCGCGTACTCCGCCGACCGCCTTCGCCGCGGGGCGGTGTCCAACGCCCGCATGTTGCACGCCGACGCCGTCGAGTTTCTGCAATGGCGCGTGCCCGACTCGGTGGCCCAGGTGATCCATCTCTACTTCTCCGACCCCTGGCCCAAGTCCAAGCACCACAAAAACCGCGTCGTCCGCGACCAGTTCCTCACGCAGGCCCACCGCGTGCTCATTCCCGGCGGCGAGCTGCGCATCGTCACCGATCACGACGACTACTGGACCTGGATGGAAGAGCACTTCGCAAGGTGGACCACCCCAATGGGACCGCTCCGCTTTGAACGCCTCGAATACACGCCGCCCGCCGCCGCAGGCGCAGGCGAACTCGCGGGCACCAACTTCGAGCGCAAGTACCGCCGCGAGGGCCGCCCCTTCCACGCCGTGACCCTTCGCAGGCCATCGACCCCGATGCCCGGTTCTACCATCACCGCGTGAGTCACTCCCCCACTGCTACCGCTCCAGCCGCCGTTGTGCTGCTCTCGGGCGGCCTCGACAGCGCGACCTGCCTCGCCATCGCGCGACGCGACGGGTTCGCCTCCCACGCCCTCGCCTTCGACTACGGCCAGCGCCACCGCATCGAACTCACGTGCGCACGCCGCGTCGCCGATCACCTCGGTGCCGCGAGTTTCCGCACCGTCGTCCTGGGTCTGCGCGAGATCGGCGGCTCGGCCCTCACCGCCGACATCGCCGTGCCCGACGCCGGCACAAGTGGCCCCTCCGCGATTCCCATCACCTATGTCCCCGCACGAAACCTCACGTTCCTCTCGATCGCTGCGGGGCTCGCCGAAGTCGTGGGCGCTCAGGCCGTCTACATCGGCGTCAACGCCGTGGACTATTCCGGCTACCCCGATTGCCGCCGCCCCTTCATCGATGCTTTCGAGAACGCCGCGGCACTTGGAACGCAGTCGGGCGTCGAAGGCCGCAGGCTCACGGTCTTCACGCCCCTCGTCACACTCGCCAAAGCCCAGATCATCCGCCTGGGGGTCGAACTCGGCGTCGATTTCTCGCTTACAACGAGTTGCTACAACCCAACGCCTTCGGGCCTCGCCTGCGGGCTCTGCGACTCGTGCGACATCCGCCGCCGAGGCTTCGCCCAGGCCAACGTCAACGACCCCACGCGCTACGCGAGGCGGGGTGGGGAGGAGCAAACGTGACCCAGAGCCTCGATCAACTCGAGCTCCCAATTGCCGAAACCTTCACGTCGATCCAAGGCGAGGGCAAGCTGACGGGTGTTCCCTCGCACTTCATCCGTGTCAGTGGGTGTAATCTGCGATGCACATGGTGCGACACGCCCTACGCGAGCTGGAACCCCGAAACCGCCCGCAAATCGCTCGCCGATCTCATCGCCGGTGCCCAAGTCTCCGGCACACGCCACGTCGTCCTCACCGGCGGCGAGCCCATGATGTTCCCGCAGATCGAACCCCTCTCTCGCGCCCTTTGTGACCTAGGCCTCCACATCACCATCGAGACCGCCGGCACCATCGACCGTCCCGTCGCGTGCGATCTCCTGAGCCTCTCGCCCAAGCTCGCCAACTCCACGCCCCGCAACGACCCGCGCGACCCCAGCGGCGAGTGGGCCACGCGCCACGAGCAGCGCCGCCTCAACTTCACCACATTGCAATCACTCCTCGACGCGCACCCACAGCGACAGCTCAAGTTCGTCGTCGCCACTGCCGCAGACCTGCCCGAGATCGAATCGCTCCTCGCCAACCTTCGCGGCCTCGCACCTTCCGACATTCTCCTCATGCCCGAAGGCATCATCGGCCCCTCCCCCGACAAGATCGCCTGGGTCGTCGAGGCCTGCATCGCTCGCGGGTGGCGTCTGTGCCGTCGCGTCCACCTCGACCTCTTCGGCAACAAGCGCGGCACGTGACGCCGACATCCACTCTCTACCCTAACGTTATCAGGCCGATTTCCATCGACCGCCGGTAAACGCCCCTCCGCGCATCAGCGCGAGTGCCAACGTCGAACCTCAATCGTTTCCAAGCGTCTAAGTATGTGAAACTCAGCCGCAAGTTCCACCCAAACAGGGCTTCTACAGGAGACCGCTCTTGAACAACTTGCTCTCAAACTCCCGGATCGCCGCCATCGCCATCCTCGCCGCATCGGGCACCAGTCTCGCCCTGTGGTCACTCGCAGGGGCAGGTCGTCCCGCCCCGCTGTCGCCCATCGCGGCCCCGGCCGATCCAAACCTTCCCGCACCGGTCGCCCCGACGCCCAATGATGACCTCCAGCTCGCACGCGGCCTCTCCCGCGCCTTCCAGCACGTCGCCAAGGGTGCCGAATCGTCGGTCGTCCACATCATCGCCAAGAAGAAGCAGGCCGTCTACGAACGTCTGGGCTTCTTCGAGGTTCGCCCCACAGGTAAGACCAGAATTGTCGACGCGGGCCTGGGCTCGGGCGTCGTCGTTTCCAACGACGGGCTCATCCTCACCAACAACCACGTCGTCGCCGAGGCCGATCTTCTGGACGTTCGCCTTCGTGACGGCCGCGTGCTTCCCGGCACCGTTGTGGGCCGCGATCCGCTCACCGACATCGCCGTCGTCCGAGTCGACACAAAGGGGCTTCAAACCGCCCAATTCGCCGATTCCGACGCACTTGAAGTCGGCGAGTGGGTCGTCGCCATCGGCAGCCCCTTCGGCTTCGCCAACACCGTCACCGCAGGCATCGTGAGCGCCAAGGGCCGCTCCAACGAGGTCCAGCTCCGCGAGCTTTCCGACGAGTCGTACAAAGACTTCATCCAGACCGACGCCGCAATCAATCCCGGCAACTCCGGCGGGCCTCTGCTTAATCTCGAAGGCAAGATCATCGGCATCAACTCCGCCATCGCGTCTCGCGCGGGCGGCTCCGAAGGCATCGGCTTCGCCATCCCGTCCAACATCGCCCAGGCCGTCATGGATGCTCTCATCAAGAACGGCCGCGTTGTTCGCGGGTGGGTAGGTGCCACCTTCGCCGATCTTGTCGGCACCGAAGCCCAGACCCTGGGCCTCGCACCCAACGCGGGCGTCCTCATTCGAAATGTCATCGACGACAGCCCCGCCTCTCGCGGCGGGCTCAAATCGGGCGATGTCGTCACCCGCTTCCAAGGCCGCCCCATGTCGCAAACCTCGACGCTGCGTGCCGCCGTCGCGCTCACACCCCCTGGAACCGAAGCCCTACTCGAGGTCATCCGCGAGGGCAAACCCGCCAAGCTCACGCTCGCGATCGGTGATTTCGAGGCCGTGCAACGTGCCGACATCGGTGTGAGCGTCCGCACCCTCACGCCCGCCGATGCACGCAAAATGGGCTACCGAAACATCGAGGGTGTCCTCGTCACCACGCTTTCGGCTGGGCTGGGCCAGCAGGCGGGCCTCGAGGTGAACGACATCATCGCTCAGGTCGATGGGCAGCCCGTCATCTCCCCCGAGGCCTTCGGGGCCGCGCTGGGCAGGGGCAGCCTGGCGAAGGGCATCACACTGGGCGTGATCCGCGGCGAACAACGCGGCTCCGTCGTCATCAAACACTAGGCTCTGTCTGAAAACTCTCTAGACAGCCGATATTCCTGTCCAAATGACATGGAGGTCGGCACGATGAAACGGCATGAGCTCACGGACGAGCAG
>JAYVUC010000154.1:0-27531 GCA_043788295.1 Phycisphaerales bacterium | reverse complement strand
GGGACGACTATGGAGTTGGGTGTGGGGAGTGAGGGGGGTGGGGGTGGGGGTTTAGCTCCGAGCTTTTGTCCCCGTGTACTCGGAGAACATGCCCAGTTGCACGCCGCGTCGCACGTTCTCGAAGCCCGCCGCCGCGAGCGCGTCAATCACGGCCTGGGGCCTGACGCACTGGTCGATCGTGCTCCAATAGTAATGCCAGAGTTCCGTTGTGCGTCTGGAACGCGAGCCCAGGCGGCATAGAACGCAAGAGATCGTTCGCATGTACGCCCGCAGGAGGAGCCTTCCCACGCGGGACTCGGGCGAGGTGATCTCAAGAATGCACACGCGGCCACCGGGCCTGAGCACACGGTGGAACTCGGCAAAGGCCGCGCCCAGGTCGTCCACATGTCGCAGCGCGTAGCCCAGGGAGAGAAAGTCAAAGGTGCTGTCGCCACTTTGGATCGCCTCGGCCCGCCCGCTGTGCGTCTCGATGTTGAGGCTGTCGCGCGCGAAGGCGAGCATCCCGGGGCTGGGGTCGATGCCCAAAACGCGGCCCGTCTCGCCGACAATTCCCAATGCCTCGCGGGCGACCAGACCCGTGCCACAGGCGACGTCGGCGACGATCATGCCGGGGCCCAGGCCCGCCCGCGTGAGGGCCTGACGGCGGTACCGGCGGCCGCTGCCCAGAGCGAGCCACCGCTCGACGCGGTCATAGTCCATGGCGGTGTCGTCGAAGATGGACCTGAGCCATTCCCGCTTTTCGCTCGCATTGCGATAGTGCGCGGTGAGGACGGGATGGGGTGGCAGCGGGATGGGTGGCTCGGGGGACATCGTGCACGAAGCATACTCGAAAGCGAGGGGGCGAGAATTGCGATGTAGCTGGCCCGCGAAATCGCCACGCACTACACTGTTTGCCGCGTCGGCAACTTCGTGTCAGAATCGAGCAACCATGGCTGCGACAAAAGAGACCATCCAGCGAGTCAAAGCCGTTCTTCGCAGCAGCCTAAGGCTCGACGAGGGTGCGGAGTTGGCCGACGACATGCCGCTCATGGGCGGCGAGTACGACCTGGACTCACTCGACATCCTGCTGGTCATCACGAACATCGAGAAGGACTTTGGTGTGCGGATTCGAGAGGGAACGATGGACCGCAAGGTGTTCACGACGCTCGACACGCTTGCGGTGTATGTCGATTCACTCGGGCCGGCGGCATGAACAAACGCGACGAGCTTCGCCGCGTGCTGGATGGGCTGCCGCACGGCGAGCCGTTCCGGTTTGTGAGCGAGCTGACCTTGTTCGAGCCTCTGGTGGGGGGCTCGGGCACCTGGAACGTCTCGGGGGCGGAGGGTTTCTTCGCCGGGCACTTCGCGGGCGAGCCGATCGTGCCGGGCGTGCTCATTGCAGAGGCGCTCGCGCAGCTCTGCGGGTTGGTTGCGTTCGGTGGAACTGATCGAGCGGACGTTGCGGAAAGGCCCGCGCGCTTGGCGCAGGTGGACGTGAAGGTGCGAAAGGCGGTTCGGCCGCCCGCGCGGATCGATCTCTCGGCCAGCTTTGTGCGTGAGATGGGGCCGCTCTTGCTCTTCGAGGTGGCGGCGATGGAGGATGGCGAGCTCGCGGCCGATGGCCGGATCGTGCTCGCCAAGCCGTTGTAGAGTCTTGACAGTGGAGGACGGCATGGGTGTGTATTGCAACGCGAGTGTGCTGGTATTGGCGGGGGCGTGCCTGCTGGCCTGGCTCGATCAGCCTGTCGGCAAGACCGAACCGTCGCCCGTGGCCGCCGACCTGTCGGCGTTTGAGAAGCGGGTGGCGGCGATGGACGCAAAGATGTCGGTGATCACCGACCTGACGGCGGACTTTGAGCAGAAAAAGAAGACGGCCCTGCTCAAGAAGCCGCTTGTCTCGCGCGGCACGCTGGTGTGCAAGGGTGAAACGGTGCTGTGGCGAACCGCGTCGCCCCGCAAGAGCGAGATGCTCGTGTGTGGGGGGGGGGACGGAAAGATCACGGTGTACTACCCAGACGACAGCTTGGCCGAGGTGTACCCGATGGGGTCGCAGTTTCGGGACGCGGCGGGCGGGCCGTTGCCGCGTCTTTCCAAGCTGAAGGAGACGTTTGACATTGCGGAGATGGAGGCAAAGCAGGTGTCGCCCGGGATGGAGACGCGCGAATTTGCGGGCAGAATCGCTCTTCGGCTCACACCCAAGTCGGAGGAATTGAAGAAGCATGTGGCGTCGGTCCGGGTGCTGATCGACGACAGCGTGCCGTGCGCGGAACGGATCGTGATCGTTGACCCCGAGGGCGACGAGACGGAGCTGCGGTTTTCGGCTGTGAAGGTCAACACGGGCAAAAAGGATGCCGACGTTGAACTGAAGCTGCCTGAGGGCACGAAGGTGAGCACGCCCACGGAGTCAAAGAAATGAGGGTTGGCCCTCCACAGTGTCACCTCTGAGCGAGGTTGGATTCATTTCGTGGAACTTCATACGATGGGCACGATGAATCGAGAAAGGTCAAGAGCCACTGTTGTGGAACCGGCACTGCGCACAAGGCTGTCGCGTGAGGTGCTGGTAGCGGGTGATGAGGCTTTGGCGCAGACGCCGCTTGTGCCGCAATGGGCGATGAGCATGACCGAAGACTCCGCAGTGTCGCGGGACGTGGCATTGCGAGTTCCCGGCCGTGCAACTCTGGTCCCGTGCGAGGTCCGGGTCCGTACGGGACCCGGCGCGGGGTTGGTTTCGGTTGAGCTGGAGGTCGCGAGCGACTGGTCGGCCGCCGCGCTGGACGCGACGGTTGAAGGGATGATCACCATCTCGATCGAGAGCCTCTGCGATACCGCGTTTACCGAGCCTGTGCGAATGTGGAACTTTGTTCCGGGGATCGGCATGCCGATGGGCGACGGGCTCGATCGCTATCGGGTGTTCAATGTTGCGAGGCATCGGGCGTTCGTGTCGTGGTTTGGAGAGGCCGCTATCGCTGATGGGCTGATTCCGACTGCGAGCTGCGTCGGCCACGGTGGGGGATTCCTCTCGATCCACGCGCTGGGCACCAGCCGAGCGGGAGTGCCCGTCGAGAATCCGCGGCAGATACCGGCGTTCGCGTACTCGACGAAGTTCGGCCCAAAGCCCCCGTACTTTTCGCGTGCCGGGCTCGTAGAAATCGGCAGTAAGCAATTGCTGCTCGTGGCGGGCACGGCGAGCGTGCGCGGCGAAGAGTCGGTTCACGACGGATCTGTCGAGGCGCAGCTATGTGAAACCGTGCTCAATCTGCGGACGGTGGTGGCCTGCGGAATCGAGGCCGCTGGCATGCCCGCCCGTGATTGCGACTCACCTCTGCAGGGTGTGCGATCAACGCGTGTGTACTGCCGGCGTCCGGAAGATATGCCGTTGTTGAAGCGGCTCTTGCCGAGCGAACTTGTGCGCGACGTTGACGTGGAGTTTGTGCTGGCCGATCTGTGCCGCCCTGAGTTGCTCGTCGAGATCGAGATCGTGGTGGATGTGCCTCGTGCGTAATCGCTCGGACTGGCTCGACACCCTTTCACGACAGGCCACGGAAAGGCCCGGGACGATCGCGGCTGCCAACGTCTCGGTCGACGGCGAAATCACGCGCTCGGTCACGTGGAAAGAGTTGATGGCCTCGGCCCAATCGCGGGCGAGATCAATCGCGGATGTGGTGCGGCCTGGGGAGACCGTGCTCGTTGCGTGCCCGTCGGGAATCGAGCTCGTGGAATGGTTTGTGGGAGCCATCGCGTCTGGAACAAGGCTCGTGCTCATGCACCCCAGGAGCGGCGCCGGAGAGTGTGCGGAGGTGTGCGCGCGAGCCGATGTGAAGGCCGTGTTCGCAGAGGATGAATTGCTGACGAAGGCGCACCGCCCGCTCGTGCGGCTTGGGGGCTGGGAAGCATCGCGCTCGCCCCGACAAGAACACGGGCAACTCGGCGAGCAACGCCCTGGCGGCGTCTGCCCGGGCTCCATCGTGCTGGGTTCCTCAGGAACCACCGGCCTACCCAAGCTTGTGCAGCGAGAGAGCGAGGCTCTGGACGCCGATGCCCGTGCCGTCGCGGGAGGGCTGTCGCTCACGCCCAGCGACCAAGTGCTGTGTGTGCCGCCGCTTTGCCATTCATACGGTATCGACATGATGCTCGGGACGCTTTTCGCGGGCGGCACGCTTCGCATCATGGGCGAGTTTGACCCAGCCGGCGTTGCTCGTCAAATTGCCTGTGGCGTGACGGTCCTTCCGGGCATGCCATTTGTGTACGAAGCACTTGCGAGGCTCAGGAGCGGCGTGGAGGATGCACCGCCACGAGCCCGCGACCTGCGGCTTGCGGTTTGCGCGGGGTCTCCTTTGAGCGCGCGCGTTCGTGATGAGTTCACGAGGTGGTGGGGGGTTGGCGTGGGCCAGCTGTACGGCGCGACCGAACTGGGGGCGGTCTCGGTGAGCCTGCCCGGCGAGGCGGGGTTCGACCCCGAGTCCGTTGGAAGGCCGCTCGCTGGCGTGAGTTTCCGGGTGGTGGATATCGAGGATCCATCGCGGGAGCTTGCGCCCGGCGAGGAGGGGCACCTAGCTGTCAAAGCATCGTCGATGCTGTCGGGGTATCTCGATGAAACCCTCTCGCTCGCTGATGGCCACCTGCTTACGGGCGATCTTGCCCGGATCGACCGTTCCGGTCGAGCGACGATCACGGGGCGTCTCAAGTTGATGATCGACGCGGGCGGCTACAAGGTCAATCCGCTGGAGGTCGAGGCGACGCTGCTGACACATCCGGCGGTTGCCGAGTGCGCTGTGGTGCCGCTGGCGTTGTCGGCCACCATACAGCGACTTCTTGCGCTGGTGGTGGCGAAAGATCCGCAGAGGCCGCCCACAAACGCGGAGCTGCGTGGATTTCTGCGTGAGCGTCTCTCGCCGACGAAAGTTCCCAGGCAGTTCCGAATGGTGGCGTCGCTGCCGAGATCGCCGCAGGGAAAGCTGCAGCGGCACAGGCTGCCCAAGGAGGAAGTGTCATGATTCGTGCGGCGATGTTCCGGGTTGCGGCGACGGTGATTTCACTCGTGACGTGCTCTCTCGGTGGATGTGCGGCGAGTTTGCCAACCTATCCGGCGATGCCCGACGCCGATGCGCTCGGGTTGATCGCGACCCGGCTCGATTCCGTCAAGTCGATCTCGGGATCGGCCGACCTTTCGTTGACAGACGCGAAGGGGCAGACCGTGTCGCTCGAGGGCGTCATCGTCGCGCAGCCTCCCGCCCGTGCGAGGCTGCGAGCGTGGAAGTTCGGCAGCCCCGTGCTCGATGTCACGATCTTGCCCGAGGGTGTGTGGGCGTACGCAGCATCGCGGGCGGGCTCAACCGCTGCCGATATGACCAGGCTTCCGGCGGCGGGTGTGTCGCGGTCGGTCGAGATGCTGGCGGGTTCCTACTTCGCGGGAGCGCACACGGTTGCGAAGGATTCAACAATCGCTACGCTCGTGGTGGTCGGAGCCGCATTCGGCCGCGAAGATGTGCGGTGCGAGATCGACCGTGCCACATTGACGCCTCGTCGATTCGTGATGAACACACCCGAGAGGTCTCTTGAGATTATTCTCGATGGTTACTCGCTCGTGAGTGGGACCGCCTGGGCGAAGCGGATGGAGTTTCGATCACCCGACGGCACGATCGTGATTCGTCTTGGTGACATCGAGCTGAACGGGGATATCGCTCAGAGCGCGTTCGTGCCCTCGACCCGGGCGACAAAGTTGCCATGATCACGCCGCATCGCAGACACGGATTCTCGCCGCTCGGTTCCATCGCCAGCGTGTGTGCGCACCGTCCGTGGGTGGTGATGGTCGTGTCCGTGGTCGTGCTCGCTCTTGCGGGTGTGTCGCTTCGCAGGCTGCATGTGTCGGCCTCGCTCGAGGCGATGCTGGGCTCGCACTCTGCCGCCGCCGATTCATTCCATCGAGTGACAACCGACTTTCAAGCGAGCGAGGCTCTCTTGGCACTTGTGGAACCCGAGCGTGCGGATAGGAACGCACCCGCGGCGCCCGAGGAGAGGGCCACCACCGTCGCGTTCGCGGATTCGCTCGTGAACGCGCTCCTGACAGACTCTCGCACGAAAGACCGGGTCGCGTGGGCCCGCTCGCGGCAGGACCCGGCGTTCATGCGGTTTTCCGTGTCACGGATGATCCCCAGCGGGCCGTACTACCTTGGCGAGGCGGGCACGCGGGAGCTGATCGCAAGACTGGAACCGAGCCGATTGGCCGAACAGTTCGCACGCAATGAGTCGCTCATGGCGTCGCCGGGGCCGGCGGGAGAGGCTCTGAGCAAGAATGTGCTGAAGGATCCGCTTCGACTCTTCGAGCTGGCCTCCGGTGCTGGAGTTGCGAGCATTGACCCATCAACAGCGATCGACCCCAAGGCCGAGCCGGTCCCCGAATGGTCGAGCGATGGACACGCGGTGCTTGTGCGGATCGCGTCTAAGGCATCCATGAGCGACCTGGAAGAGTCGCGAACGCTCGTCGCGCTGGTGGAGGCGATGGTGGCGGAGTTGAACGCGGCGGGGGCGGGCAAGAGTCCTGGCAATGCGACGCGTGTGAGGCTGGGTGGCGCGTTCTCGATCGCGTCCATCTCGTCGCGAACCATCCGGTTCGACTCCATCGTCAGCACGCTCGTTTCGATCGGCCTGCTCTATGGCCTGTTCGTTGTCTTCTATCGGCGGTGGTTGACACCCATCCTGATCGGATGCGTCGCGTTCGCGGGGTTGATCGTGGGTTTCGGAGCACACGCGATCGGGGCACCAACTGTCTCGCCGCTCGCGGCGGCTGTGGCGGCGGTGCTGGCCGGGTTGGGTGTGGACTACGGCATCCACTTTGTCTCGCACTTTGACGCGCTGCGAGCCCAAGGCAGGCCGGCCGAAGAGTGCGTGATCGAGACCGCCCGGGAAATGGCGCTCCCGATCACGACGAACTGCTTCACGAGCATTTTCGGGTTCGCCTCGCTCTGGCCATCGCAGATCGCAATGTTGTCCGACTTCGCCAAGCTCGGCACGGCCGGGCTCATTGGCGCGTGGGTGGCGGCGTTCACGCTGCTCCCCGCGCTCCTTGTGCTCACGCATCGCAAAGAAAGTCGCAGCAAGGCCGCCCCGCCCCGCTTCGGAGTTGTGGTCGATGTGATAGCGCGGCGGCCCAGGCTTTGGGTGTCGATGAGCGGCTCGCTGATCGTGATCGCGGCGGTCGCTGCGGCCGCACGCGGCGTCGGGCCCAGACTGGAGGGAGACCTCACGGTGCTGCACCCGGCTCCCAATGAGGCGCTTCAGACCACCGACGAGATCATTGCCCGTTTCACGGGGCAGGGTGAATTGATCCCCGTGCTCGTGCGAGCCGACCATTTCGAGGATCTTTTGCCCACCGCGATCGACGCGGCGGCCGCACTCACAAATGAGAAATGCAGACATGCCGGCGTGACGGACGTGCTCGGAATGCATCGGCTGCTGCCCGATCCGCGCAAAATCGCGGTGGTTCAAGCGATTCTGGGCGGTGTGAACGTCGGCACCCTCTTGCACAACTTCGACGCCGCACTGGACGCGAGCGCGTTCGAGCCATCGGCCTACGCCGGGTATCGAGACTTCCTTGCCCGTTTGCTCACTGCCACCAATCCACCGACACTCGCGGAATTGAAGCAGTATCCCACCATCGCACAGCGGCTTTTGCCGACGCCCAGAGCATCCGAACCGACCCCTATCGAGACGCTGCTGGTGGTTCGGCTCGCAAGCCCCTTGCGAGATCGTGAGCGGCGTAGCGAGGTGGTATCGGCGCTTCGGGCTGCGCTTCAGCCATTCCCGCAGGTGTCACTTGCGGGCTTGGCAGCAGTCTCGACAGAGCTCGAGGATGCCACACGGCGTGGGCTCCCGCAGTCGATAGCGATTTCGGTGACGCTTGTGATCGTGTGGCTCGCGATCGTTTTCCGCCGCCCGATGGACGTGATGCTGGCGCTCGTGCCGCTGCTATTCGCCGGGTCATTCACCGTGCTGTTCATGATGGCAACACGAGCGAGGTTCAACCCGGTCAACAGCATCGCGATCCCGCTGCTCGACGGAATCGCGGTCGACGCGGGTGTGTTTCTCGTCGCCGCCGCGCGGCTGTCGCGGCGTGAGGGCGAAGGGCGAGCCGGATTGATTGCGCGACTGAGGCCCACCATGCATTCGGTCCTGCTCGCCAGTGCGACCACGGTCACGGGTTTCGCGAGTCTTTTCGCCACACACACACCGGCGATCCGCTCGCTTGGATTTGTCGCGTCGGTGGGTATCACGGCTTCATTCTGCGGTGCAGCGGGCATCCTGGTGCCATGGCTGCTCAGGCGAACTCGCGGCGCATAGGCCCGACGAGCGATTCACAGCACTCGGCATTGTTCGGGCAGCATCGCGGCTGCTTCTTCGTGCAGCTTTACGATTGATTCCACGATCGCGGCCTCGATCTGCCCGGGTGGGAGGTCTGGCGAGATCGCCGGTCCGAACGCGACGGCGTAGCGGGTCCGAAAGAGCGGGATCCAGGCAAGAGGCCGGGCATACACGACCGAGTTGAGGATCAACGCCGGTATGACGGGCACCTTGGCGATGTTCGCGATTCGACCCACGCCCCCGCGTATCTTGCGAGTCCGCACGACAGACGCCTCGCCCCGCCGAAACCCGCCCTCGGGGAACATCACGACGACCCTGCCCCGATCGAGGCGATCCAAGATGGTGCGGACGGCAGGGGCGTCAGGTTTGCCCCGGTCGAGCGGGAAGGCGTTGAGATTCCTATAGAACCAGCCCAGGAACGGATTGCGGAACACCTCCACGATACTGACGAAATCGACCAGGCGCGGGACATGACGCACGAGCAGCGGAATGTCATATGGGCTTGTGTGATTGGACGCGATGATGCACGCACCGCTCCTGGGAATGTGCTCGGCACCCAGCGCGACGGGCGTGCTGCTGAACCAGAAGATCGGCCTGCCGATGAAACGGACGGATTTGTAGAACAGGTCGCTCATGGGATGTCGCTATCCACAAGGCCGGCGTGCGAAAGGAGTTCGTGATAGGTGTGCTCGTACTCGGCGCGGAGACGTGCCGCGAGCCGGGTTCGTGCCTCGCGGTTGTTCGACGCACCCGGCACGCGAACCGGCGGTGCGACTTCGCGGCCAAAGGCGATGTAGAGCCGAGCCCGCCGGGGGGGAATCCACGGACCCACGCGGTTGAGTTTCTCGGTGCCCAGGACCACGACGGGAACGATGGGTGCACCTGTGCGCAGTGAGATCATGCACAGTCCCTGCTTCATGGGGCCGCCGCGAAGGACCGAGTCTCGCCCCTTGACAACGCCACCTTCGGGAAAGATGCCCACACACTCGCCCTCACGCACAAGCTCGATGCCACGCCGAACGGCGGGCAACGCGAATCCGAAGCGATCGACTTTGAACGCGCCGCCCTTGTTGAGCAGGGTCGCGCCCCACCATCTTTGGTAGAACTCGACGCGTGACATCCAGCGGACGGTTCGCCTCATGCCGCTCGCGACGACGAACGGTTCGAGGTGGCTGATGTGCGTGCAGGCGAGCAGAAAGCCACCAGCTCGCTCGGCTCGCTCTGGGTGGAGCACAGTCTCGCGGATGCACTGGAACTTGATGAAGTTGCAGGCCAGGCGGACGGCTTTGTAGAAGGCAAGGTTCATCGCGGGATGAACGCTGCTGGTCGTGGGTGGCATTGGCGAAGTGATGATACCCGCCGCAATAGGCGGAACCTGACCTCGCCGGCCTCGATTCATTCCCCGAGGTCGTCCCTCCGGTTCGTGCGATCGGGCCATACTCTCGCAGTTCAATGGCAACTCGCGCGGCGCATTCCGGGGTCCGAGTCGCTCAGGCGGACATGGCTTCGCCGGCGGCAACGCTCACGTCCAGGACGCCCCGGTGGCTGGGCCCATTCTTCAGGCTTGCAGGGGCGAGTCCGAGGCTGGCCAGGATGCTCAGACCGGTCGCGTGTGCGATCGTGCCGTTGGTCTCGCCTGCGATTCGTGATGCGACGAGCAGGAACGCGCGGCGGATCTTCGGCCGTGAACTCTCAGGCGTCGGGCGACGGCAATTTGCACGGGACGTGGTTGGCGCGTTCTACGATTTTGTGGTGGATGTCGGGCGAGCTTCACGGATGTCGGCGAGTGAGTTGAGCGGGCTCGTTGGGGATGTCGAAGGCTTGGACGCGTATCGACTCGCAAGGTCGCGAGGGCGTGGCGCGATTCTCGTCACCGCGCATCTCGGAGCGTTCGAGACAGGACTCGCGGCCCTGGCCCGCGAGGAACGCAGGATTCGCGTCGTCTTCAAGCGCGACTCGACCGCCGGGTTCGAGCGGCTCAGGTCAAGGCTCCACAACACGCTGGGTGTCATCGAGTCTCCGATCGACGACGGGATTGATACCTGGTTGGGGCTCCGTGACGCTCTGCTCAACGACGAGGTGGTGGTGATGCAGGGCGACCGGGCCGTTCCAGGCCAACGAAGCGAGGTTGTGCCCTTCCTGAGCGGGCACCTGCGGCTGCCGACGGGGCCCGTACGGTTGGCACGCATGACCGAGTCTCCGATCATTCCCGCTTTCACAGTGCCAGGCACCCATGGAGGGCATCGCGTGCTGCTGAAACAACCCATCAGCTCGGAAGGTGACGACGCAGGCGTGCTTCGGGCGCTTGCCGACGCGATCGCGGAGGTTGTCGCGCGGTATCCGCACCACTGGCTTGCGCTCGAACCAATGTTCCACGAGGACCGTGCTGATGGACTTGGGTGAATCAGACAATGCGGGCGCGGAAGTGGTCATCACCGGCATAGGACTGGCAACAAGTCTCGGTCTTGACGTGGCTGCCACATGGGAAGGCATTCGACAGGGTCGTGTGGGCCTGGGGTCCATGAGCGAGATGGAATCGGCGTTGCCGCCGGGCGCAATGGGCGGACAAGCTTTAGACCTGCCCGTATCCTTCTGGCCCACGTTGCCGCGCGAGGCAAGATACTTGCGCTGGGTGATCGAGCACGCGCTTCGTGAAGTTGACGTGAAAGGTGGTGGGTATCCGCCCGAACGCTGCGCGACCATCCTGGGGACGACCCTGCACGGGATCCGAGCGGGCGGGCGGTTCCTTCGCACCCACGACCCGGCCGAATTGAGGCACTTTCTCGCGGGCTCTCTCACACGGGCCGCTATCCAAGGGCTCGGGCTCGAAGGGTTCTCGGGCACGACGTGCTCGGCCTGTTCGTCGAGTCTTGGAGCGATCGCGCTGGGCGTTTCGTTGCTTCAAGCTGGACAGGCCGATCTTGTTGTCGCGGGTGGCTATGACGCGGTGAGTGAGTACGCCTGGGCGGGGTTCAACTCGCTGCGGCTCGTGGCAAGCCAGTCCGTGAGGCCGTTCGCCAAACATCGCCAGGGGATGATGGTGGCCGAGGGATACGGTGTGGTGGTGCTGGAGCGAGCCGCCGGCGCCAGGCGGCGCGGTGCGACCGTGATGGCCGCCGTCGATGGTTGGGGCGAATCGGCGGATGCGCACCACCTGACCCAGCCCGACCCGCGAGGCACGGGTGCCGCCCGGGCGATGCGTGCTGCGATGGATCGAGCTCGTGTCGGCCCCGGCGACATCTCTATGATCGCAGCCCACGCCACGGCGACCCCCGACAACGACGCCGCGGAGTACGCCGCGTTTCACGACATGTTCGGCGACACGCTCGCGAGCATTCCAGTCGTCGGCTTCAAGAGCTACCTCGGTCACACACTCGGTGGCGCGGGAGCCGTCGAGCTTATTTTATCGACGTGCGCGATGCGGTCGGGGCGGGTTCCACCCTGCGCGACGGTGGAGCAGCATGACGTGGAGTTTGCCGGCCTTGTGGTCGCTCCGCCAGGTGGACTTGAGAAGCGGATCACTCACACGCTCAACACCTCGCTGGGCTTCGGGGGCGCGAATACCTGCATCATCCTC
Organism: Phycisphaerales bacterium; assembly: GCA_043788295.1. Classification (GTDB taxonomy): domain Bacteria; phylum Planctomycetota; class Phycisphaerae; order Phycisphaerales; family UBA1924; genus UBA2396. The sequence goes on along the minus strand of JAYVUC010000154.1, from coordinate 15,617 downwards.
GGGCGGGGCTCACAGGATCGTGCGGCTCAGGTTGTGTCACCGCTTGCGACTCCCCGTGAGAGTCCAGAAGTATGGATCACCGGCTGCGGGATGATTCTGCCGGGCATCACCGGCGTTTCCATGCTCATGGACCGACTCCGCATGCTCGACGGCCCGGTCGTGCCGCGCGGCGCGAGCATCAGCCACGAGCAGCTCGGCGCTGTGCCCAACGTCAAGCGAGTAAGGCGGCTCAGCCCGTGCGTGAAGTTCATGCTTGCTTCGGTCTCGCTCGCTATCAAGCACGCTGACCTCGAGAGTGACGCCCATCGTCTCGCCCTCGCGTCGGCGATTCTGGCCAGCACACACGGCTCGCCCGGGTATTGCGCCGAGTACTACTCGCAGATCGTTCGAGACGGCGTGCTCAGCGCAAACCCCATGCTCTTCGCCGAAGGGGTGCCCAACGCCGCAGCTGCCCACGTCAGCACCACGTTCGGCATCCAAGGAGCGTGCCAGACGATCATCGGGTCGCGTACTGCGGGGCTCGACGCGTTGGGGCTGGCCGCCATGCGCATCCGTACGGGGGCAAACCAGACGGTCATCGTGGGTGCGGCCGAGGAATCGCACGAGTGCCTCGATCGCGCGTACGGGCATTTCGACCCCCGCGAGAACCGGGGCGATCACGCTGGCTTCTTCATCAGCCCCGGTTCCGTCGCCCTTGTGGTTGAGTCAAGCGTGTCGGCCCAGGCGCGCGGGGCAAAGCCCCTTGCCAGGATCGGGAACTATGCGAGCCTGTCGCCTTCAAGGACGGTGCGCGACGGTGTCGCGTGTGGTGTCGCATTCGACGCATCGGCGCGGGTTCTGCGACAGGTGCGGGCATCGGGCGTCGTCCTAGGCTCCGGCAATCACACATGGATCGATCGGTCCGAGGCACTCGCGGTGCGTGGTTCGCCGGGCATGACCCTCGCCCCGCCGCTGCTCGAGCGTGTGGGCGATCTGTTCGCTGCGGGGCCTCTGCTGGCGATTGTCCACGCCATCGCCCAGGGATTGCGATCCCCGACGACCTCGCTCTGCACCGATTTTGCTGGCACCGCCGCTGCGGTCGTGATTGACAAGGCGGCGCACCTGGACGAATGATTGATCGCGGCAACACTGACCATTGAAGGGCTTATTCATGCGAGATCGATACGACGTTGTAGTTGTGGGCGGTGGGCCGGCAGGCTCGACCGCGGGCCTCGTTCTTGCTCGCGCCGGGTTCTCGGTCTGTGTCCTTGAAAAGGACAAGCACCCGCGGTTCCACATCGGCGAGTCGATTCTGCCTCGAAACATGGCGATCATCCAGGAACTCGGGCTCGAGGCAGAGCTGCGGAAGCTGCCACACGTTCCCAAGTATGGAGCCGAGTTCGGGATGGGCAACGACTTCAAGACGCGGATGTTCAATTTCACCGACGGTCTGCTGCCCGGCACGCCGGTCTTCAACATCGAGCGGGCGTATTTCGACAAGATGCTTCTGGATCAGGCCCGGGCCGCCGGTGCCGATGTCTTCGAGGAGACGCCCGTCAAGGAAGTGTCCAGGCTCGCCCAGGGCGACGTCCGCGTGAAGACATCCTCGCGTGAGATCGCCGCCCGCGTGCTCATCGACGCCTCGGGCCACGGCACGGTGGTGGGGCGGCACCTCAATCTTCGCCAGAACTTCACCGATCCGCAGCTGCAGAAAGTTGCCTATTTCCAGCACTTCGATGGTGTCGAACGGCCGCAGGGCCTCGCCACAGGCCATCCCTGCATCATTATGTGCGACGAGGGTTGGTTCTGGCTCATCGGGCTGACCGAAACCAAGACAAGCGTCGGCTTCGTCACAAGGCCCTCGTTCACTAAGACGCTCAACATCCCGCCCAAGCGACTGCTCTCATGGGCAGCCCAGCGCTGCCCCGTCGTGCGGCACAGGATGCGCGACGCCGTCGGATCTCCCGAGAACATCGTCCTGAGCGACTTCAGCTACCGTTGCCGCCCCTACGCGGGCGATGGCTACTTTATGGTGGGCGATGCGGCGTGCTTTCTGGACCCGATCTTCTCAACGGGCGTAACGCTGGCGATGGTGAGCGCACAACACACGGGCGAGCTGGTGGGGGAGATGCTGCACGGGCGACTGTTGGCCCGAGCGGCGCAGCACAGGCACATCAAGTTTGTGGCCGATAGCTGCCGCCCGTTCTGGAAGCTTATCCACGCGTACTACGGGCACTCGTTCCGCGAGCTGTTCATGGAAGGACAGGGGCCATTTCAGATGCAGCGGGCGATCATCTCCATTCTGGCGGGTCAGGTCTTTCCCGAGCCGGTTTGGGCTCTGCGATGGAGGCACGCCGCTTTTCACGCTTGTGTGAGACTCCAAAGGCACTTCGCGCTCGTGCCCCGCCGCGAGCCATGCCGACTGGTGGAGCAGCAGCCCGAGGTCGTGCCCGCATTCGGCGAACTTGTGACGTTGTGAACGCAGCCCAGAGCATTACGAGTTCACACGCCGGTCTCGCCGCGGCACCGCACGCAATATGAGCCGCGCGAGCACGTAGCTGGCAAACCCCAGCACAGCACCAAAGACAATTCCACCCACAAGCCACTCGCCCAGCAGCACACGAACGTCGGCAAACGTGAAGGTGGACCAGGTGGGGAGCGATTGAAGCGTCGGCATCGAGCCGTGGAGCACAAGATGACCGACGATGAGGGCGGGAATGAGGAGAATGATCCCCAGCGGGGGTGTTGAAAGGCTCGACACAGCGATGACGACGGCGGGATGCAGGCGGAATCGTGCGGCGAGCCAGAGGCAAGCGACAGTCTTGATCCCATACGCGGGCACCGCGGCCATAAAGAAACCCGTCGCAACGGAGGCGGCGAGTCGCTCGCGGGTCTGCTCATCGCCGCGTGCCATCGCACAAAGCCGATGCGGGCCAAGCCACCACCACGCGCGATGAAGAATCGTACCGACGCATGGGTCCGCCGGGCCTTCGCACGCGCGTGGAACCGGATCGCCCGGGAGCATCGAGCGACCGATCAGCCTCGCGTGCATGAGGGCCGCGTCCCATGAATCGCGGCCCACGCGAAAGTGCGTGACGCGGCCCGCCGCGACCTCGTACACACCCGTGATTGGGACCTCGACCACGCGCACGCCGCCCCAGCCGGCTCGAACGATCACCTCGGTCTCATACGCAAAGCGGCCCGCCACCACTCCCAGCTGGCCCACCCCATCGAGCGGGTAGCACCGCAGCCCGCTCTGACTGTCTGCCACACGCACACCGCTGGCGATCCACACGAGGTGGTTGGAGATGTACCGACCCACACGGCTTGTCCACGGACACCCCCGCATCTCGCGCGGGCGTGCTCCGACGATGAGGGACTGAGGGTGCGCGATCGCCTGGGCGATGAGAGCGTGAAGATCGCCGGGTGCGTGCTGCCCGTCGGTGTCGATCGTCAACGCGTGCGTGAATCCCAGCTTGCGGGCGTGGTCGAAGCCCGACAAGAGCGAGGCGGCCTTGCCTCGATTCGCGGCATGCCCCACGACCATGCGCACCTTTGGATCGCCCACCTGCCATGTGCCCAGAGCCTCGCGGGTGTTGTCCCTCGAGCCATCGTTGACGACGATGATCGCCAAGCTCAGCGGTCTGAGCCCATCGAGGACCGTTTCGAGCGTCTTGCCGTTGTTGTACGTTGGCGAGACCACGACGAATTGCGGCCCAGTCGGGGAAGGGGGGCGGGTTGGCTCCGATGAACTCGGCATGGTGGGCGAACGACGGCAGATTCGCATTGCTTTCGCAAATCTTCGCGTGAGATGGTCTTGCGTGGGTGCCACTATAGCGGCATTGGTTGCGGTTCCCGGCGAGCACCCACCGCTTGACGCATCCATGACAGAGCGAGACGGGCCGAATGCTGCCATTGGCCTCACTGTCTTGCCGCCACTGGATCGGGGATTGACGCGGCGATACTGTCACCTTCCAGGAATCACAAAAATGGAGCGACCATGCTGAACTTCTTGACGCGTCTCGCTAAGACCATCTCGTACACCGCGGTTGTTGGAATCCTGGTCTCGTCGGGCCCCGCCTGGGCACAGCCCGCCTCGGGCACCGAAGTCTTCCCCGATGATTGGTTCTTCTACGGCGACAAGCGTCCCGCGCCTCTCAAGGCTCTGGAGGGCAAGCCCGCCGCCGCACTCTCGATCGCCTCCTGGATCGGCACCGAAACCACCGTCGCGGGCAACTGCGGCAAGGTCGTGGTCGTTGATTTCTGGGCGACGTGGTGCGGCCCGTGCATGGCCTCGATCCCGCACAATGTCGAACTCGTGAAGAAGTACGGCGACAAGGGGCTGATCTTCATCGGCGTGCACGACTCAAACAGCGGTTGGGACAAGGCGCCCGAGGTGATCAAGGACAAGGGGATCAACTATCCCGTTGGCGTTGACAAAGCCGGCGGGCAGTCGACCAAGGACTACGGCCTGCAGTTTTGGCCGACCTATGTGGCCATCGATCGCAATGGCGTCATCCGCGCGGCTGGCCTCACGCCCGACAAGCTCGAGGACGTTGTCAAGGTTCTCCTCGCCGAGGCGGGGGCTGCGTCGGGTGCGACAAGCGCGGGCCCGGCGGAGTTTGGCCCCGAGTTCTATCTCGGGGGGGCGGCCAGGCCCAAGGGCCTGCGTGAGATCGAGGGCAAGCCCGCCCCAGCACTCAAAGGGACATCGTGGATCGGCACCGAGCCGACTGGAGGTCTTCCCAAAGGCTCCGTCGTGGTGCTGACGTTCGTCTCTTCGTCGCTCACGGCCTCGATGGGCGAGCTGGACAAGATGATTCCGATTGAGAAAGAGCTCGGTGCGCAGGGCGTGTCGTTCATCGGCGTGTGCGACGGCAGGCCCGGCGAGGGCGGCTGGACCAAGATGCAGGAGAGCGTGAAGTCGAAGAAGCTACCTATGCCGATCATGCAGGACTCGGTCGTTACCAAAGCCGCCGCCGCACCCGATCCCAAAGCTACGCCCAGCCCCATTCCCGAGCCCGTGGCCAAGGGTACCACCAGTGTCACCGCCGCCGCGTATGGAGTGGACTTCTTCCCAGCCAACATCATCATCGACCGCTCGGGTAAGGTTCGTGCTGCGGGTGTCAAGGCGGACAAAGTCAAAGCGGTTGTCGAGAAGCTGCTGAGCGAAGTTGTGAACGATAAGCCGACCGATGGGCCCGCCAAGGACGCCCACAACGCAAAGTAACGTGCCGTGTGGCCGGGTGTGCAGGAGGGTGACGACGTGACGATCGCAGCGCAAGACAATGTCGGTGCCAACGGGACAGCCAAGGTGGGATCGCGGCCAGCGTGGACACCCGGCAAGTGTGCCTTCGCCGATACTGTCCGCACGCAGGTCGCTCTGACGGTGGTGGGGCAAGATGTCGTGGTCGAGCGCGTGCTCATCGCACTGCTCACGGGTGGGCATCTGCTGCTTGAGGGCGTGCCTGGAATCGCCAAGACGCTGATGGTCCAGGCGGTAGCGAAGGCCATAGACCTGCGGTTCCACCGTGTGCAGTTCACCATCGATCTTCTGCCGTCGGATATCGTCGGGGCCGAGATCCTCGAGCAGCGTACCAGCGAGTTCCGCATCCACAAGGGCCCGATCTTCACCAATCTGCTGCTGGCCGACGAGATCAATCGTGCCTCGCCCAAGGTGCAGTCCGCGTTGCTCGAAGCGATGCAGGAGCGTCGCGTCTCGATCGGCGACACGACCCACGACCTGCCTGCCCCGTTCCTGGTCATCGCAACGCAGAACCCAATCGAGCAGGCCGGCACGTTCGAGCTTCCCGAGGCGCAGCTTGACCGTTTCATGCTCCGCCACCGCCTCACCTACCCAACGCCCGCGCAGGAGGCCGAGGTGGTGCGCCGCAGCCTCAACCTGCGCCTCAAGCGTCAGGGAGACGGGGCGGTCCCCATGTCGGCGTTCGACGCGATCGACGACACGCAGCGCATGAGCGTCAAGCAGCTCTCCGACGCCATGGCCGCCGTGCAGGCCGTCCACGTCAGCGACGTGTTTGTCCGCGACTGCGTCGAGCTGGTCAACCTCACCCGCAAACACGAGCACCTGGAGCTTGGGTGCAGCCCCCGCGCCGCGCTCGCGCTGGTGCACGCGTCGCGTGCCCGCGCCCACATCCACGGGCGTGAGTACGTCATCCCCGAAGATATCTTCGCCCTGGCCGAGGATGTCGTGCTCCACCGCGTCCGCCTCACCTACGAGGCACTCGCCGATGGGCGTAAATCGGCCGATGTGCTCGCGGGCATCCTCAAGTCGCTGACCTGACCGGTGTCACAACCCCAAGGCCTCCCGCGAGCAATCCCACCCTTGCCTACGACTGCACCACACACAGGTCTGCGCAAAAGGCCCGACGAGCTCGCGCGTGGCAGTTTCGAGCTGGTCGTCCGCAGGCTCGCCGAAGAGCTCGCCTTCGGTGCCGACAACTCGCTCTTCATCGGCGGCGGGCTCGAGTACTCGGGCTCGCGCCCCTACGAGCCGGGCGACTCGGTCCGCTCGCTCAACTGGCGGCTCACCGCACGCACCGGCAAACCATTCGTCAAGCTCTACGAGGCCCTCAAACGCACCTGCATATACGTCGTCGTCGACACCTCAGGCTCCATGTCCGTCTCGTCCACCGAGCTGAGCAAGCACGACCTGGCCGTCTGGATCGCGTCAGCCGTGGGCATGATCGGACAACGCCGCATGAGCCCTGTTGCCATCGTCGGCGGCGGCGATCGAGAGACGCGCGTCGAGCCGAGCCTTGCCCGAAACGACCTCTGGCGTGTTATCGAGCCCCTGCGCATCGGGCAACTCGGCGAACCCACGCGCCTGGGCGAACGGCTCCTTGCTCTGGTTGCCAGCGTCAAGCGTGCAAGCGTGATCGTCGTTGTCAGCGACATGCACGATCCCGCTGCCCTTCCCGCGCTCCGCCGCGCCGCGCAGGCCCACGACTGCATCGCCATCCACTTACAAGACCCGTCCGAGGCGGGCGATCTGGGTGCCGGCTTTGTGCGAGCCCGCGAGGCCGAAACCGGCACCCACTTCCTCGCTCGTTCCAAGACACGATGGAGCGCGTCAGACACGCTCAAATCCGAGCTCATCCGATCGGGCGTCGACTACCTCCGCCTGCGTACCGATCGCCCCTTTGTCCCGCCCTTGCGCCACTTTCTCTCCTCCCGCGGCGGGCTCACAAGGGGACGCGGATGAACGCGATCCCGTTCTTCATCGCCGCCTGCATCGTGTGCGCACCAAGCGAGCCCACACGGGCCGTCCGCGGCCTCGCAGCGCACGTCGAGATCGACTACGCCCCTCGACTCCGCGCTCGCGCGGACCAGACTCCCAGCTCTCCGATACTTGTTCGCGTCACGCGGAGTCAGAACGCCGGGGGAAGCCAGCGCATCGAGTTCATCGGCGCTTTCACCGGCGACTTTGACCTCCGCGATCACATCGAGCGTGAAGACGGCCAGCCCATCACCGATTTGCCCCGGATTCCCATCACCATCGTCTCGCAGCTTCCCGCCGATCACGGCGTTGACCTCTACGGGTCGAGCGGCTCGTGGATGAACCGGCGGGCACACTACCGCGAGCTCATGTGGGGAGCCGTTGCGCTCTGGTGCGCTGTCCCGGTCACCGTGCTTGTCGTCCGTGCGTTGCACCGCCCGCGTGCGAGCGTGGCACCAGCCCCCGAACCGCCGCCGCCCACCTTGGCGGAATTGCTCCGCGATTCGCTCGACGTTGCACATGACCGCCAGCTTACGGTCGAGGAATCAGGCCGGCTTGAGCTTCTGCTCCTGCGCTACCTCGGTGGCAACACTGCGGGCAGCCTCGGAGATCACGTCGCAGTCCTCCACGAGATTCGAGGCAATGAGGCCACGCGACCCCTCGTTCTCGCCATCGAACGCTGGCTCCACGCCAAAGAAGGCGGCGAGCCCGCCCGCGCCCATGCCGCCGCAGCCTTGGACGAACTCCGCCGCACGCGGCTTTCGGTCACTCAGCCCGTGGAGGCCGCCCCATGACGTTCGTCCACCCCTGGGCTTTGCTGCTGCTCGCCGTGCCCGTGCTGCTGTTCTGGTCGGTCCTGGGCCGCGGCGCGGGCATCGTGCTGCCGTTCGACCATCAGTCGCACACGTCATCGGGCCACCGCTGGCTGCGCTGGGCACTGGGCATGTTTGAGGTTGTGCCGCTCCTGTTGCTTGCGTCGGCCTTGGTTATGCTCGCCGGGCCGCAGATGATGAAGAAGCCTCGCGCCGAGCGGCTCCTCACCAACATCCAGATTTGTCTCGACGTCTCGGGCAGCATGTCGGGCCCGCGATACCGAATGGCGTCCAAGGCGATCACCGATTTCACCAATGCCCGCGAGGGCGACGCCCTAGGACTCACGCTCTTTGGCTCGCATCAGATCCGCTGGATCCCGCTCACCCGCGACCTGGCCGCCATCCGCAACGCCATGCCCTTCGCCGACCCCGAGCACCAGCCGATCCACATGAGCGGGACCGCCATCGCGGCTGCCCTGCGATTCTGCAAGGCCAACATGGAGGCCGAGGCCACCGAGGGCGACCGTCTGATCCTCATGGTCTCTGACGGCGATAGCTCCGATCTGAACAATGGCGAGAACGAGAAGGTCGCGGAGGAACTCAAGTCCGCGGGCATCGCCCTCTACCACATCCACGTCGCCGAAGATGCCATCCCATCCGAGGTCGTCGACATGGCTGGCGCCACCGGTGGCGGCGCGTTTGCCGCGACCGACGCCGACAGCATCAAGCAGGTGTTCCGCCACATCGACAAAATGAAGCCCGCTAAGTTCGTCGCTACCGGTACGATCCCCATGGACCACTTCAGGCCCTTCGCAATCGTTGCGCTTGTGCTCGCCGGTCTGCACACGCTTGGGCTGCTCGGCGCAAGGTACACGCCATGGTGATCCCCTGGCTCATCGCACTTCTCGCAGCGGCCCTCGCCGGGCTGGGCGAGTGGTCGCACGCACGCCGCACCAGGCGGGTGGCTCGTCTGGCCTTCGGCTCCACCGGGAAGCCCGCACAATGGGCCGCCGCCGCGCCGTTTGTTCGTGTGCTGGGCATCGCCGCCGCAGTGTGGGGCGCTTGGATTCTCATCACCTACGACCCCGTGGGCGGCGATCAGACTCCCGCCCCGCGTGCTTCCAAGCAACTGCTCATCGCCCTCGACGTGTCACCCAGCATGCTCATCAAGGACGCCGGGCCTGATGCCGACAAGGTGAGCCGAAGCCAGTGGGCCGGCAAGGTCGTGCAGGGCGTGCTCGACCGCCTCAACATGAAGCAGACCCGCATCACCCTCGTCGCCTTCTACACCAAGGCAATGACCGTGCTGACCGACACCACCGACAAAAACGTCGTTGCAAACATGTTCGATGGCCTCCAGCTCCACGTCGCGTTCAACCCGGGCCCCACTGACCTCGCCTCGGGCGTCAACTCCGCCCTCCAGGTCGCCCGCCCCTGGGCGAGGCGTTCAACCACGCTCATCGTCATCAGCGACGGCGACGCAAAGAGCGAGCTCGGACAGGTCACGCTCCCACCCGCCATCGCCGACACCATCGTTATCGGGGTCGGTGATCCAACCAAAGCCGCGATTGTCTCCGGGCACAGTTCCAAGCAGGAGTCTCTCTCGCTCAAGACTCTCGCGGCACGTCTGGGCGGCACCTACCACAATGGCAACCGCCTCCACCTCCCCAGCGAAGTCCTCCAACGCCTCGCCATGATCACCCCCAACGCGGGCACAGAGCTGGGCATCCGCGACGCAGCCCTTATCGCCTTGGGTTCGGGCTGTTCGCTCACCGCACTCATCGGTCCAGCACTGATGCTCTTTGGGCTCAAACGTTCCCACGCGCGCGACCGTCGCCCGCTCAACACCAAAGTGACAGCTAAAGCATGAGGTCCACACCATGATCCTCAGAAACATCGCATGGTCCGTGTGGGCCCTCATCCCCGTCGCTGCCCTCGCGTACCACTTCGGCCCGGGCCAGCGTGCGTACACCGAGGATCGTGCGGGCGACCTGCTCGCTCAGGCCCGGCAACTCGACGCCGCAGCCGAAGCCGCGCAGGAGACCGCGTACCAGTCGCACCTCGCAGCCCTCAAAGCCCGCAAGGCGGGTATCGAACTCAAGACTCCGCAGGCGACCGCCGCCGCCAAGGCCGCTGCCGACGCGGAGGACGCCACGTATACCGAGGCCGCCAGCGCTTGGCACACCGCCGCCGACAAACTCCGCGAGGCCCACGAGATGCTCGCCGCAGCCGGTTCGGACAAGGCACCAGCCATTCGCATCGCCCGCGATCGCGCACTCGTGCGCTCGGGCAGCATCGCCGAGGGTGTTGGCGATCTGGAACTCATGCTCGACACGCTCAGCGACGCTGGGCAGGGCACGTCCACGCTCGCCGATCATGCCCGCGAGGAGGCCGCAACAGGCTACTACTACGGTGCCCGCCTGCTGCGAGCCAGTGGCAAGCCCGCCAACGAATGGCGAGAAGTTTCCGGGCAGGCCCGGCAGAACTTCCGCTACCTGGCCGAGACGGCGGACGCCAAGCAGCCGGGCGACAAAGTCGCCCAGCGTCAGAAGAATCTCGAGATGGTTCTCAACCTCGAGCAGAGTTCATCGGAAGATCTCCAGGCCAAACCGCTCCCCAAGTACAGCCCGCGCCGCGGCGGCGAAGGCCTCCGCGAAGGAAAGAACCCCGGCAAGTCCAAACGCCCGCCACGCCGCAGAGACGCACGAGTGGCCGGCGGCGTGGGTGACATCGAGGGCGGCTGGTGAGCACGAAACCGCGAAACATCGACCAAGGATCAATCACGATGACCACGACTACCAATCACGCGGCGAGACGCACATACTTTCTTGCAGCTGGCGGCAGGCTCGCCCTCGCAGCGTGCTGTTCAGTGCTCGCCGCCAATGCCGCTTTCGCTCAGGTCAGCGCCACGCGGCTTGTTCCTGCTCAGCCCGCCAAAGTGCTGACGCCCGCATCTGCCCCTGCCGTCGTCGCTCCGCCTGATGGGTCCGAAGGCGAAGTACAACCCGTCGCCAGTGCCTCGCCCGCCGCTGCCGCTGGCCCGCTTTCCAAGGAAGAAACCGCCCAGCTCAAGGCGCAGTACGAAGCCCTCCCCAAAGATGGCCAGGACGAGATGAAGGCGTACTACAAAGACCTCGGATACGACCTCGACGCCCTGCTGGGCTATGCAACAGCCGCCACTGCCGAGGCAACCCGCGTCCGCGAGACCGTCGCGGCCCTGCGTGACATGGACTTCGCACGCACACCCCAGAACGTCCTCGCCGCCCGGTCAAAGCTGGGCTTCGGCAAGGTTCCCATGCCCAATATCGCCACCGCGCCCGGTGCCGACATCGCGCGCTGGGTGCACCTGCAGGTCATGGCCGGGGAGTGGGGGGTGCTGAACACCTACCTCTCGCGCCGCTCGAAAGACGAAGCCCAGCAGGTCTACTCACAGATCCTTCAGTCTCTCAATCGCGGCAACTCGGGCCTCTTGCCCGAAGAGGTACTCGCCTTCGCCGACGCCTGCCCCGAGGACCACAAGCCCTGGCAGCTCACCGCCCTCGCCGGCATGTTGCGCGCCGCCGCCGACAAGAACAGCCCAGGCCCGATGCTCGCACAGATAAAGGCGGGCACAACGCTCTTTGGCTCCAAAGATACTGCCAAGTGCCGCCGCACCGTCGACTTCCTCGCCGGCGCTGGCATGGTACAGCAGGCTTATGAGTATCTTCCGTCGCTCGAAGAGGCCCGCAGCGCAGGCGCGGGCGACCTCATTCTCGTTCACGGCCGCTATCGCACAGATCTTGCGACAAAGCTCGGGCCCGGCCCCGAGGGCGACGCCCACCGCGCCGCCGCGTGGAACCTCTTCACCGAGGTCTCGCTCATGGATCGTGCCTCCACGCCCTCCCGCGAGGACGCAATCAAGCAGGCCGTCGCCCTGATGACCCGCATGCCCCGCGCTCAGGTCACGCCGTGGCTCCGCAGCGTCTTCGCGAGCGACACCCTCGGGCCCGCCGCGCTCCAGGCCATCGCCCTCACCGCCGCAAGTGTTGGTGACGCCCGGCAGGACGAGGAGCAGCGGGCCCAGTCGATCCTCTCGCTCAAAGAGGCCGTCGACGTCCTGCTCGAGCGCAAAGGCCTGGACCGGTCTGTCCTGCGCGTCCCCATGCGCATGCTGACCGCCGCTCTGGTCACCGAGATGGAGAACGCCGTCAGCCAGAAGGGCCGACAGCGCACTATCGCCAAAGAGGCACAACTCCTTCTCCGAGCTATCCCCAGCAAGCCCTGGTTCGACGCCCTGGAACCGAGTCTCGCCGTTCGCGCTGGCAAGGCCTGCATCGGCATCGCCACCATCGCCGACGAGACCGATCTCGCTCTCACGCTCGTCTCCGATGCCATCGCTCGCACGCCCGATCAGGCGGTCCCCATCGCCGACATGTTTCTAAAGACGTGGGAGATGCGACTCTCGCCCAGGAGCGACATCGACCCCGACGCCATGATGTACTACTTCTGGCGTGAGGCCATCGCCCAGGCCCCGCTCACAAGAGGCCGCCAACGCCGAAACCTCGAGCGTCTGGGCCGCCTCATGGAGACCCTCCGCGCCACCGGCATTGATCCGCGCACACTCACAGGCATCGCACCCGCCTTCAAAGCCTGCCACGGCATCACCGAGGTCTACGAGATCGCCGATATCCAGCAAGTCTTCGGCCCCATCGCTCAGATTCCCCCCGAGACCAGCGGGGCTCTCGCCTCGACTATGGCAGCAAGCCTCAACGGCGACTGGCGCAACCGCGCGACCCAGTCGCAGCAGGGCGTCAAACGCACCGACACCGAGATCGCCCAGCTCGTTGACAAGGGATACGGCATCGCCCTTGAACTCATTGACAGCTCGGTGGCCCGCCAGCCCGACTCGTGGCGCTACGCCGTCGTCAAGGCCGGGCTCGCCTACGACCGCATGCAGTTCCGAATCGCCCAGAAAAAGGGCGGCGACTCCGCCAAGCAGGCCGAGTTCAAGGCCCAGGCATTTGCCGCGTTCGAGCAGGCCGCCGCTCGCTACGCCAAGTCCATCGCCGCGGGCGAGGAACGTGAGGACATCGGCGTCTACGAGCGATGGTTCGGCGCGGCGATGGGCACCTCACAGCTCAACTTCATCGCCCTTGACGATCTTCCCTCCGAAGCAGGCTCCGCCGACGCGCCCAAGGAAGATCAAGTCGAGCGAATCAAGAAGGCCATCGCCACCCTCCCGCCCGACTCGGCCTTCCGCCACATCAGCGACTTCGCTCGCGTCATGGGCGCGGCCGTCTCTCGCGCCGAGCCCGAGGTCAAGCCGCGACTCGTCAAGCAGGCCCTCCGCGTCATCGGCGATCACCCGGCCGGAGCTTCCCTCCGCTCCCTTGAAGAGCTCTACCGCGACCTGGTGAAGGACGAGATCAAGCTCCGCATGGTCATCGACGGCGACGACCGCGTCGGCACCGCTCGGCAGTTCGGCGTCCTTCTCTCTCTGCGCTTCACCAACTCCGTCGACCGCGAAACCGGCGGCTTCTCCAAGTATCTTCAGACCAACGCCTTCGTTCGCGTCGGACGCCAGTACCAGGAAGTCAACTTCCGCGAGAAACTCCAGAAAAACATCGAGACCACCCTCGGCAAAGGCTTCACCGTCGAGTCCATCGGCTTCTTCGACGCATTCATGCCCCCACGCGGCGTCTCCGAGGCTGGCCAGGGTGGCTGGCTCGAAAAACCCATGGCCTACGCCGTCGTCTCGCGCAAGGACCCCGCCGCAGATCGCCTTCCGCAGGTCACCATGGACATGCAGTTCGAGGACCAGACCGGTCCAGTCACGCTTGTCCTGCCCTCCAACACGCCGTCGATCGCGGTGGGGGCCGCCTCCGTCGCCGATTCCACCGCCCCTCGCCCATGCCTGGACCTCAAAGTGACCATCGTCTGTGACCCGCGAGACGCTCGTGACCGCGAGAAGGACCGCACCATCAAGCTCGAAGTCGTCTGCCGCGGCAAGGGCGCAGTCCCCGACCTTCACGAGGCACTCGCTGGCATCGAGAACGCGATCGAAGGTTACACAATCGGCGAAAAAGGTATCGAGGCCAAGCCCACCGTTGTCATGCAGGAGGGCGAAGCGAGCGCCTCACGCTTCAGTTGGGGCCCGCAAAAACCACCCGAAGGAGGCTATCCAGAGCCCGACGCTAACGGCGTCTATCGCCTCAGCGTCGAACGCAGCTGGCTCATCACCTACTCGCCCACCGGCGCGACCCAGGGGGCGGTCTTCAACATGCCGACGCTCAGGGCGGGCCTGGCCGCTACTGTCGACTCGCGCACCTTCTCCGATATGGACCTGGTTCCCGTTCAGGGCGGCTCCGTCCGCGTCGAGGGTCGCAGCACCTACGCATCCATAGCGATCATCGCCGGTCCGATCCTGCTCATCGCCGCGGGAACCATCGCGTACCGCCGCATCCGCGCCGGTCGCCGTGCTACCCCGGTCACCAGCGGCTTCGCTATCCCAAGCCGCCTCACACCCCTCAACGCCGTGATGACCCTCCGCCGTCTCCACGATCTGCACGCCACAACACTCGACGTGGCGCGGCGCGTCGAACTCGAGCGAGACATCACCATGCTCGAACGCAAGTACTTCGGCCCAGGCACCGGGCAGGCCGGGCCTGAGCAGACGGGGTCCAACGAACTGAGCGACATGCTCCAGCGGTGGGCACGCACCGTACCGGCATGATCATCGGCAGCACGCCGCGCTGAATCGCCCCTGAGATCCAGCTCCGTCCAAGTCCCTCGCCGAGCACTCCCGATGCCTTCATTGTCCCAGACGTGTTCGCGTGTATCTGTTGCTCGACCCTGCCCGGAGCGTTATCGTTGACCATGATCGTCCCCATCTCACCCGCCGCACTCGCCGCGAATCTCTCGCTGCCGCAGCTCGCGGGCACGGCACACGCGGCCCAAGGCTCTGCGCCACCGCCCGCCGCGCCTGCGCACATCCGTGCCGCGGGGCGGATGGTCGACTCGCACGGCCGCACCATCCGTGATCTGCGCATCAGCATCACCGACCGCTGCAACTTCCGCTGTGTCTACTGCATGGAGCCCGATGTCCGTTTCGCTCCCAATGAATCGCTGCTGACGACCGCCGAGATCATCCGCGTCGCCCGCATCGCCGGGACGCTGGGCGTCCGCAAAGTCCGCCTCACCGGCGGCGAACCCACGCTCCACCCGCACCTCACCGGCATCATCGCAGGCATCCGCGCCGCGGCATCGGTCGAGATAGCGATGATTACCAACGCCTCGCTGCTCACCCCCGCTTCACTCCGCGCGTGGAAGGCCGCGGGCCTCGCGCGAGTGACCATCAGCATCGACTCCCTGCGACCCGATCGCTTCGCCCGCCTGACACGCTCCAATACATCGCCAGAGGGTGTGCTCGCGGGCATCGAGATGTGCCTGACCCAGGGATTGACCCCGCTCAAACTCAACGTGGTGCTGATCCGAGGATTCAACGACGACGAGGCCGCCGACCTCGCGGGCCTGGCCCGCCGTTACAGCGTCGAGGTGCGGTTCATCGAGTACATGCCGCTGGACTCGGGCCGCGCGTGGGATTCGTC
>JAYVUC010000153.1:0-10478 GCA_043788295.1 Phycisphaerales bacterium | reverse complement strand
GCCTCCATGCCCATGCCGCATGTGTACCACACCCCGACCCAAAGCGCAAGTCGGTGTATGTTCGGGCCGTGCCGTTGGAGACGGCTGAAGAGTTACGAGTTATTGAGAACGGATTATCATATCTCGGAACGCGCTCCGGTCAACACCGCATTCCACGAGTGAGCGGGGGTTGGTAACCGGTTGGAAGGGGGTCGGGCGGCCCGCTGCCGAGTGTTCGCCGAAAGGACTTCGCGGAAATCGCCAATACAATTTCGCACTCGCGGCGAGATTCGGCGGGTCACGTGGGCCCGCACTCGCACCATCGCCGCGAGCAAAGGAGACTCTGCTTATGGCAGTCGTTTCTCTTCTCCTGGGCGTCCTTGTGGCGGTTCTCATCGTGGCGGCGTCTCTCAAGACGCCCTCCCCAACTCTGCGAAAGGTGGCAGGGGTTCTGGCACTTCTGGCGATCTTGGTCGGATTTCTGATGGGGTCGGTCGTGTACGTTGGTGCGGATCAGGTCGGCATCGTGAGCAAGAACGCGCTGGGCAGGAAGCTCGCGGTCGATCAGATCATCGCGACCGACGGGGAGATGGGCGTGCAGGCCGAGGTGCTCAGCCCCGGTTGGCACCTTGGGTACTGGCCCGTGATCTTCGTGGTCAGGACGGTCCCGTTGACCGAGATCAAGAGCGACGAGATTGGGATCGTCGAGGCCTCCGACGGCGTGGCGATGGGCTCGGGGCAGCTCTTCGCTCCCGAATGGAAGGAGGCCGAGCTGAAAAACATGCTCGACGCGAAGCACTTTCTCACGTCTGGCAAGGGTTTCAAGGGCAAGCAGACCAGCGTGCTGCGCCCCGGCAAGTACCGCCTCAACACCGAGCTCTATCGCGTGCGGATGGTCAAGCAGACAGAGGTAAAGGCCGGCGAGGTCGCGGTGCTCACCGCGAACTTTGGCACTGCGCCCACGGTCGTCGCGCGGGGAGTCGCCGCAGCAGCCGACCCTGGCGCGGATGGAAACAAGGTTCCCGAAGAGCGTTTGTTGAAGTTTGCCAAGGAGGGCGAGATCGGCATCCGGGCCGATGCTCTTCCGCCCGGCAAGTATGCACTGAACACCGACGCGTTCAGCGTGACGGAGATCTGGACGACACAGATGATCGCTCACTACACCGCGGCGAACGCCGGCAACCCCGCCTCGGCGTTTCCGCAGGACGTGAGCAAGAAGTCGCAGGGCGACCGGACGGCGATGGGGCACACGTCCCAAAGCGACGAGCGCGAGATCAAGGTGACAACCAACGACGGGTTCCAGTTCCCTGTCGATGTGCGTGTCGAGTACTACATCCAGCCCGACAACGCGCCGATCGTGGTGGCGAAGCTGGGCGATGACGAGGGGGACCGGTTCCGCAACGCACTGAACTCGGCGGTGCGGGCGATCTTCCGCAACAACGCCGAGAAGGTGAAGGCTCTCGACTACGTGAACGACCGCAGCAAGCAGGAGGAGCAGTCGCTCCACATGCTCACGCAGCAGATGGCCCGCTTCGGCGTGACCGTGACGGCAGTCCGCATCGGAAACGTGGGCGACAAGGAGACCCTTGGCAAGCTGCTCGACACCCAGACCCAGCGTGAGATCGCTAAGCAGGAACTCTTGACCACCATCGAGCAGCAGAAGGCCGCAGTGCAGAAGAAGGAGCTCGCCCGCTCCACACAGGAGTCGGAGGAGGAGAAGAAACTGGCGACGGCGGCGTACTCGGTCAAGATCGCCAACGAGATGCAGAAGCAGAGGGTGACCGAGGCCACGGGCGAGGCCGAGGCGATCCAGATCAAGGCCAAGGCACAGGCCGACGCGTACAAGCAGATCGCCGAGCAGATCGGCAAGAGCAACGCGGCACTCATCGAGCTGCTCAAGATCATCGGCGAGCGGAACATCCAGATCACCCCCCGTGTGCTGATCACAGGCGCGACCAAAGATGGCGGCACGACGGCTCTGGTTGGCACGATGCTCGACCAGATGATGTCGAAGGAGGATGAGAGGGCGGCGGTGCCAAAGTAGGACCGCCGATGCTCCCCGTGCTGCCTCGAAGGCTCGGTCTCCTCCCCCGCTGGGGGCGAGGGAAAGGGAATAAAGACAGGGCCGATCACGAAGGCGTGATCGGCCCAATTTTGTTGGGTGCGGGTTGTCGAGTGACGATCAGCGTGGCAGCAGCTGATTCTGCGCGACGGGGTTGTTGATCCAGCCGTAGTAGACCTGGTCGACGTCCTTGGTGAGCTTGAACCAGGTATCCGATCCGCCCTTGACGTTGAAATAGATGCGGTTGGACGTGAAGTCGAGGGAGAGATTCTGGGTGGCGTCGTTGTAGTCCGAGGGGGGTTTGAAGAACTCGACGGAGTTGTCGAGGTAGACGATGGAGCCTCGCTTGTCGTGGCGTCTTGCGATCTCGTCGACGTTGCCCCACAGGCCGTCCTGATACACCTCGTTGTACCACTTGGTGTCCTCCTCGACGAAGATGGGGAGCCCGCGCATCGGCTGCAGCAGCGGAACGCGGGCGGTCGGGAGGGTCCAGGGGTTGGCGTTGTTGCCGTCGGGAGGGAGCCAGCCGACATCGGGCTTGAGGGTTGAGAACGCGCCGTCGATCCAGTTGAGCGAGGTGTAGTCGAAGCCGACGCCCCAATCGCTGTTCCACATGTTCCCATGGGAGACAGAGAAGTTCGTCTTGTTGCGCTTGTTGGTTGGGCACTCGGCGATTTTCTGGGCATTGCCTCCGTACTGGAACAGGTATCCGGGCTTGTCGGAGTTCCCGCTGGCGTCGGCGAGATTGCTGATGCGGGCCCAGTAGGCGTTGGTGTCCCAGATGGCGAGATTGCGATATCGGCTCTTGAGATAGGGGGCGTTGGGCCAGATGCGATCCTTGTAGTCCTGGGAATAGAGGATCGCGGCCTGGCCTATCCCGCGGATGTTGACCTGGCACTTTGTGGCGCGGGCGATCTCCCGGGCTTTGGCGAGCGCGGGGAGCAGAAGCCCGATGAGCAGCGCGATGATCGCGATGACGATCAGCAGCTCGATCAGCGTGAACGCGCGGCGGCGAAGAGTGATCATTGTTGTTGTTCCAGGTGGACGGCGCACGGTCCGGATAGCCACGGTCTGTCGGGGCGGGCCGGACGAACGCCGACAACGGAATCCCCGCAGAACAATATACCTCTGGCCGTGGGTGTTGGGAAGGGGAGATCAGGTGGTCCGCATCGAATATTTCGGGTTGCCAACCCGAGGTTGTTTGAGGGCAAGCTCAATCACCTCCTGGCGGGCAATCCGATTATCACGACACAAGCAGCGAAATTGCCACCCATGTTCCGAGAATTGGACGAGGTTCAGGAAATCTGAGCCGACGCGATGCCCGGCAAAGGCGCACGACCGAAGCAAAGATGAACGTGGTGTGCCGATTGGCGTGCGCCGCTATCCCAAATGAAACAGGCCGCCCTGCGGCGGCCTGCTCGAAAATCACCTGAAATCAAACCAACTCAGTTCAGCAGCACGCTCGGCAAGCCCTGCTGCTCGCCCGATGTGTCTGCCACCGCGACGCCACCGGGCAGGTGCCCGGCGAGGGCTGCTTCCAGTTCCTCGGGCTTGCGGGTGCCAAGGAACGTCGTCTCCAGCTCAAGGCGGATCTTCTCCATGGCCTTGTTCTGGATCTGACGCACACGCTCCTTCGTCACCCCGATGATCTGGCCAACCTGCTCCAGTGTCATCGGCTTGTCCTGCTCGGCGCTCTCAAGGCCGAAGCGATGCTCGATCACCGTCCGCTCAACATCCGTGAGATCGGCACGGTTCTCCAGCACGATCCGGCGAACCTCGTCGGCCGCGTCCTTCTCGAACGTCGCCCGCTTGGTCTCCAGGAAGTTTGAACGCTCGAGCTTTGGGTCAAAGTCCGTCGGGAACCGCTGACGATACTTCGAGAGCTTCATGCCCTGGCGGCTGAAGGCCTTCAAGATCGCCCGGCAGGCGTAGGTGCTGAACTTGTACCCGCGACCCGCGTCGAACTTGTCCACCGCTCGCAGGAGGGCCATGTTCCCCTCGCTGACAAGATCAGCGAAGTCCACCTCGCTCATCCGCGTCCGCTTGGCCATCGCCAACACGAGCGCGAGATTGGTCTCGGCGATCTGCACCCGGATCACGTCGGCCTTGCGATACCAGCGCAGAAGATCCACCGCCTGATCGGTCGTCGGCTTCTTCGCGGGGCTGCTCCACACATCCTGCTGAATCTTCCACACGCGGTAACGCGCGTAGTTGAACTGGTGGAAGAGAACCTTCTCTTCAGCACCCGTCAGGATGACCTGCTGCGCGCTCTTCACCGTCCGGTTACGCGTGGTGGACGACAGATCGTCCATCACGGGGTGATACCACGACGTGTCGGGCTTCTGAACGTCCGGCGCCTCGTCGTAGATCTTCCCCTCGGCCTCGTCCTCGTAGAACGCCGGGCTGTCGATGAAGTCCTGCTCGCTGGCCATCACCTGGCTCAGGAGCCGCTCGTCATCGGGGCTCAGTGCCTTCTTGGCCAGCGGCTTCTTGTCGTTTGGGCCCTTCGTGGGCGCGGTTGCCACTGTGCCAGCCTGCCGACGTCGGCGGACCTGCTCCAGCGGGCTGATCGTTCGTTTTGTGGTCGTGTTCCGCATAGTGTTCTTTCCCCCGTTGTCTCTCTCTCCAACATCCTGTGTAGATCGTCTACTTGTCCTCAATTTGGCGAGCCGTCCTGACTTTGGCGGGCTGCCTAACGTATCCTAACTTTACCCTATCTTCGTGACAGTGATTTCATTTCCTTTTACGGATTCGAGCGTCGAGAGTTCCCTACTTCAGAACCGTTTGGCGACGACAGTTCATTCTGTGTCAAGATCGCCACTCCTGTTCCAAAATCTGCATCAGGCTCTTATTTGTACTGGTTTTATTTGGTATTTCAGACACCCATGGCACGGCTCAAATGTGCCGATAACAGCCTACGCGCGATTCAGTTAGCCGACCCCCAACATAGTCGAAACCCAGCGCCGTGCCAACTGGGTAGGACAGTTTTTCCACCGACTTTCAAGGTTTCTGGGTCCGAAAGGCATCAATTGACTTCCCGATTCTGGGGTAGCTACTCACCTGGCTGGTTTCGTGTACGGCGTGATTCTGTTGAAGGCAGTGGCATAGGCTCTTGCGAATGGACTTCTGGGGTGTGGGCCGGCGATCCGTGCCGCGAGTCCTCATCCTCGGCCTCGCACACACAAAGGAACACACCATGCCCATGACCCTGCCCGCACTGCTGTACGCCGCGAACGCCCTTGAGCCGCACGTCGATACCAAGACGATGGAGATCCATCACGGGAAGCACCACAACGCGTATGTGACCAACGGCAACAAGGCCCTGGAAGGCACGAAGTT
Organism: Phycisphaerales bacterium; assembly: GCA_043788295.1. Classification (GTDB taxonomy): domain Bacteria; phylum Planctomycetota; class Phycisphaerae; order Phycisphaerales; family UBA1924; genus UBA2396. The sequence continues at coordinate 5,098 of JAYVUC010000153.1, read as the reverse complement.
CGCCGACATGGACCCCGTGGCGATCATCAAGAGCCTGGGTGATGTTCCTGAGGACAAACGCGGCCCGGTTCGCAACAACGTGGGCGGGCACGTCAATCACTCGATGTTCTGGGAGCTGATGGCCCCGGCGGGCAAGGGCGGCGGCGGCGCTCCGGCCGGTGCGCTCGCCGATGCGATCAACCGGTCGTTCGGCTCGTTCGACCACTTCAAGGAAGAGTTCGCCAAGGCGGCGGCTGGCCGATTCGGGTCGGGTTGGGTCTGGCTCGTTCTCCTCAACAGCAACGTCACGATCTGCTCGACGCCCAACCAGGACAACCCGCTGATGGGCAAGGCGATCGCCGGATGCGAGGGCATCCCGGTGCTTGGGCTGGACGTGTGGGAACACGCGTACTACCTGAACTATCAGAACCGCCGCCCCGATTACGTGACGGCGTGGTGGAACGTGGTGAACTGGCCCAAGGCGGCGGACCTGTACGCGAAGGCCGGCGGGAAGTAACGGTTTCTGCGATCGGCATCGCTTCCGGCCGGCGTTCCGGTATGCTTCTCGTTCCATGAGCGACCTTCCGACCGTTGCCGCCAATCCAATCGCGTCGATCTCACCCGCCAAGCCGGTACTGCTGTCGGCGGCGAACATCTCCAAACGTTTCGGCGTGACCCAGGCCCTCGACGATGTCTCCGTGACGTTCCTCAAGGGCGAGATCCACGCGCTGATGGGCGAGAACGGCGCGGGCAAGAGCACGCTGGGCAAGGTCATCAGCGGCCTGCATCGCCAGGACACCGGCACGGTGACGATCTTCACGCACGGAACGGCGGGGCGTGAGCTTGTGCCGGGGTCAATCGACGACGCATTCGCCGCCGGTGTTCGGATCGTGCACCAGGAGCTCGCGCAGTGTCCGCAACTGACCGTGGCCGAGAATCTGTGCCTGCATGATCTGCCCACGCGCTTCGGCCTGCTCGACCGGCGCACGATGAACGACCGGGCGGCCAAGCTCGTGCATCGGCTCGACCCATCGATCAACGTCGAGGCCCCACTCGGGTCGCTCGCGCCGGGGCGGCGGCAGATCTGCCAGATCGCCGCGAGCCTTGATGATCGTTCAGATCGCGGTTTGTCAGAGCCCGGCTTGTCAGAGCCCCCGGCGCAAGCCGGGGGGAGCTTCTCTCGCGGCCACGGCGGCCCCAGCCTCATCGTCTTCGACGAGCCCACCAGCTCGCTCTCGGTCTCGGAGGCCGACCGGCTGATGGAGATCACCCGACAACTCGCGGCCCAGGGCATGACGATCGTGTACGTGAGCCATCGCATGGGCGAAATCTTTGCGGTGTGCGATCGCGTCACCGTGCTGCGCGACGGCAAGTTCGTCGCGACGAGCGTGGTGAAGGACCTGAGCGAGGGCGACCTCGTCGAGCAGATGATCGGGCGGCGGCTCTCGACGCCCACGGGCCGCTTGCGCCCCAAGGACATGATCGCCGACGAGGGCGCTGGCAAGCCGCACGAGATCGGCAAGGTGATGCTGAGCGTGCGGGGGCTCAACTCTCCGGGCAAGCTGCGCGATGTATCGCTCGACGTGCGGGCAGGCGAAGTCGTGGGAATCGGCGGCCTGGTCGGCGCGGGCAGGTCGGAGACGCTCGACGCGATCTTCAGCCTCGACCCCAAGAGCACGGGGCGAGTGGAGATCGAGGGCTCGCCGTTGAACCGCGTGAGCCCCGCGGACGCGATTCGCCGCGGCGTGGGGTACGTGCCCGAGGATCGCAGATTGCAGGGGCTTTTCTTCCAGCTCGGCGTGGGCGAGAACATCATCATGCCGTTCATGGATCGACTGGCGATGGTGCTGGGCCTGCGCTCGCGCGCGGGTGAGCGGCAGCTTGTCTCCGACAAATTCTCCGAGTTCCGGGTGAAGGCCGCGGGGCCCGGGTCGCTGCCCAGCGAGCTCTCGGGCGGCAACCAGCAGAAGCTGCTCATCGCGCGATGGATGGGTCGCGAGACCAAGGTGCTGCTGCTCGATGAGCCCACGCGCGGCATCGACGTGGGCACCAAGGCCGAGGTGTACAAGCTCATCCACGCGGCGGCCGATCGCGGCATGGCGGTGCTGCTCGTTTCAAGCGAGATGCCCGAGCTGCTCGCGATCTCGGATCGCATTCTCGTGATGGCGGGCGGGCGCATCACTGGCGAGCTTGCGGGCGACGAGATGACCCAGGCGAACATCCTGCGGCTCGCGGTGGACAAGGGTGTGCGGGCGAGCGCGTGATGTTTGACCGAGCCGCGAGCGTCAGCGAGCGCTTGGTCCGTGCGGGAGCAGTGCGATGTACCAACAGGACGAACCCGCGACGGTGCTCGAGTCGGTCGCTTTCAGTGCCGTGAGCGGGCTCATCTGCGGCGGGCTCTATGCCGCGATGCTGTTCACGATGGACGAGGTGTCCCTTGGACTCATGTTTGGGCTCGTTCTTGGGCTTCTGGTCTCGCCGATCGTCGTCGCCATTCATCGCAATTGCAGCATCGCCAATACCGGCTGCGCTTCGCTCGTGCTGTGCGTTGTGCTGATCGTTGTTGCGGGGGTGACGCGATTTGATCCAGGGCTCACGCTCCTTGGCGTCATCGGCGCGTTCCTCGTCACCTGCGCCGTTGTGGCCCGCTACTTCCCCGCGGTGAGGCGGATTGAACTCTTCATGTGCGAGTCGTGCGGGTACGACCTGCGGGGCGTTCGTGACGTTCGATGCCCCGAGTGCGGGCGGGAGCGGATCGTGCTGCCGAAGTCCGTCATGATGAGTGGCCAATCAGCGGGCGCGGATGGCTCCGCTGATGTCGCGCGAGCCGTGGAGAATTCGCACGATGTCGATCCCATCGGCATCCGGGATGTAGAAAATGAGGAAGGATCGGAACCCTGAGACCGGAAATCTGCGCATGCCGAGAAGGTCTTTGCGAAGGGTCGGCCATGCGGCAACAATCCGCGGATTGTCAACGACGAGTTGCAAGGTCGCAACCACGCGATCCACGAACCTGCCGCTGGTCGGCGCACTGCTGAGGCCCAGATACACGGCAATCTCTTCGAGGTCGAACTCGGCGAGCGGGCGCAAACGGACACGCGAGATCATGCCGACTTTTGCCGATTGATGGCGTCATGTTCCCGCGCCCTGGCCACGCGCTTGACGACACGGGATCGCAGATCACGGACGAGTTTCGAAGTCAGCGGGCGAGCCGGTCCGCTCTTGATGCCGGCGACGAGGGCCTGTTCCAATGCCGAACGAGTCTGCAGAGCTCGCGCCGAACGAACAAGGTAGCCCACGGCGGCGTCGATGCTCTCAAAGCGCTTGCCGGCCACCTGCGCCTCGATCCACCGGCGATCCTTCAGCGGAAGCTTGATCTGGAGTGAATTCCTCGTGGGCATGCGGAATGATAGTCGGCGAGGGCTTCGATGGCCTACATCTTGGCCAGCTCGCTCCCGCGATCCCGTGCCGCCGTGATCGCCGCGACAACTGCCTCCGTGATGTGCGCCGCGTCCAGGCTCGCCGTGGCCGCCGCGGTGGTACCGCCCTTGCTGGTAACCGCCACCCGCAGCGACGCGGCATCGCGCCCGTCGCGCGCGAGCAGGACGCCCGAGCCGTGGATCGTGGCCTCGACGATCGCGCGGGCGGTGGCCTCGTCGAACCCCAGCGCCCTCGCCGCCTTCGTCATCGCCTCGGCGAGATAGAAGACATACGCCGGCCCCGAGCCCGCGACGGCGGTGAACGCGTCCATCAGTTCTTCGCGGATTCGCACGACCGTCGGCCCGACGCCGCGAAAAAGGTCCATCGCGAACTCTTCGTCGCCCGCGTGCGCCCCGGCCGACAGACAGATCGCGGTGCAGCCCAGCCTCACCTGGGCCGGAAGGTTGGGCATGGTCCGCACGACCCGAGCATTCGACCCCAGCAGGCTCTGAATCCTCGTCCCGGGCGTCCCCGCAAGCACGCTCACCACCACACGCGAGCGATCGTCGAAAAATGGCCTGAGCTCCGTCGCAAGCTCGTTGAGCATCTGCGGCTTCACGGCAAGCACGATCGGCGAGGGCTCGCGCGGGTTCTCGCGTTCGAGCAGCCATTCCATCGCCTTGGTTGCCGTCTCGCACGACTCGCATTCGAGCCTTTCGCGTGCTGCGGCGTCGCGTTCGGCGACGATGAATCGGCCAAAGTCGCCCGAGTCGGTCGCTGCATGGGCGATGGCCCGGCCCATGTTGCCGCCACCGATCATGCACCAGACGCCCGGGGTGTGTCGCATAGGCGAACGCTACGCGGGCCGCCGCGGACAGGCGGAATATGATGTGGACCAGTCCCCACGAGGCACGCACCGCATGTCAACGTACTACACGCTGGATTTTGAGAAGCCGCTGACGAGCCTTGAGACGCAGATCAAAGAGGCGGAGGCACGCCTGGCCGCATCGGGCGCGGGGGAGGCTGCGGTCGAGAGCGGGCTTTCGCCCGAGGCGAAGGCCGTCAATTCGGAAATCTCTGCCTTGCGCCTTCAGCATGGCGAGCTGCTCACCAAGCTCTACGGCGAGCTTTCGCCTTGGAACACCGTTCGCGTGGCGCGGCATCCGCTGAGGCCCCAGACGCGCGACTACATCGGGATGATGTGCCGAGACTTCTGCGAGCTGCACGGCGACCGTCGCTTCGGCGAAGACCCGGCGATCGTGACGGGTTTCGCGCGCGTCGGGCATGTGAAGTGCATGCTGGTCGGGCATCAAAAGGGCAAGGAAACGAGCGAGAAGATCGCGTGCCACTTCGGCTGTGCGCACCCCGAGGGCTACCGCAAGGCGTTGGCGAAGATGAAGCTCGCGGCAAAGCTGGGGCTGCCGATCGTGACGCTGGTTGATACGCCGGGTGCGTATCCGGGGCTGGGTGCCGAGCAGCGCGGGCAGGCACAGGCGATCGCCGAGAACATGATGGAGATGAGTCGGCTGAAGACGCCGATTGTGAGCGTGGTGATCGGCGAGGGTGGATCGGGCGGCGCGCTCGCGATCGCGGTCGCCGATCGCGTGCTCATGTTCGAGAACTCCGTCTACTCGGTGATCTCGCCCGAAGGCTGCGCCGCGATCCTGTGGCGGGACGGCAAGCAGGGCGCCCGGGCCGC
>JAYVUC010000152.1:0-14605 GCA_043788295.1 Phycisphaerales bacterium | reverse complement strand
CCCGAGGCTCAACATGACGCTGCCGTTCGTCGTGCTGGGCGACCTGAACGCCGACCACAATAAGGGCGAGTCACTCGGCTCGCCGATCAAGCTGCTGCTCTCGTGCCGACACATCAACGGCGAGATCACACCCACAAACGATGTTCCCGTCGAAGGGCTCGAACCAACCGACACGGCGGCGTTCAAACTGCGCGTCGACTACGTGCTGCCGTCGAAATCCCTGAAGGTTCTCGACTCGGGAATCTGGCGACAGAAACCTGCCAGCGAAACGAAGTTCCCCAGCGACCACTTCCCAGTCTGGATGGAGATCGAAGTCCCGGCGAAGTGAGCCCGCACCCTCCGTCGTTACCTTGGAGCGACGATCGTCGATGGCTTCACGATCTCGACCCGATCCTTCGCCAGATCCCACAGAATCTCCGCCGCCCGCACAGGGCTCGCCGTCGTCGAGTTGTACACGATGATCTCGGCCGATTCGTCCGACCACGCACGGACTTTGCCCATATCAGCGTCATACATGAACCCGTCGGCCGTCATCTGCCGCTCGCCCGTCGCCGATTTGAGCTTGCTGAAGACCGCACCCGAGCCCGTGGCCTTGGTAAGCCTTCCGCGCCGCACCACGCTCTCACTCGCCCCCTCGACGCCCTTCACCACCGCATCAATCCGCTCGGCCTCAAGATACATCGTCGAACCATCCGCCTCCCGCGCGTGGGTCATCTTCGCTCCGCCCAGGAAGCTCAGGTCGCCAGTGTCTCGCACGTAGTGCATCGAGCCACTCCACTCAAAGAGCGCGGTGCCGCGAGACGAACCGCCAAACGGATTCGTGGCCGTTGATTGAATACCAGCGGGTTCGGGCCCGCGGCGATCGAGCACCACCGAGCGCCCCCTGCCGGGCACGTCGAGCGTGCCGACAGCCAGATCGGCGAGGATCTCACGCCCTTCGAGGAAAACCAGTTGCTCAACCGCCGCCTGGCCCGTGTTGCCCAGCGAGACCTTCGAGCCATACTTTCGTGACTCGACCGTAGCGGGATTGGGCCTGGCCGCAGGAGTTTGTGCCACCGCCCGGAGCACCCTGCGATCGGGCTGCGTCGAAATCGCCGCCTCGCCCGCCTTGATCGGCCCCTTCGCCGCGAGCGGCTCGAGCTCGACCCGTATGAAATCGCCGTCGATCTTGTCGATCGTCTTGTCGTCGGGCATGATCTCCGAGTGCGTCGAGCCGTGGGCCTCGAGAATGCCCGACGCGTTGTCAAACGACATCCGCTCGGCCCACCGCGATGTCGCCGCAACGACTCCGCCGCCCGCCTCGCCCTTCGCGGTCCCGGCGTGCATGAAGAGCCCCGGTCCCTCGACATCGATGCGCTCGGTCGCCCGGCTCAGCTTGATGACCTCGCCGTTGACCTTGGTCGCGCCCTTGGCGGCAAGCGCCGATTTGCCCACAAGCACCACACGCTCGCCCGGGATATCAGCACGCAACTCATCCGCAGCGGCGTGTACACCGTCCTTCCCGTTGAATACCACCGTGCCCCGCGCGAGCAGGGCGATGGGTGTGTTCTTCCCATCCTTGCCCGGTCCCAGCGTCGCCTCGATCAACTCCCCGTTGAGCACGTCCCGATCTCTCGACGCAAGGGCGTGGCCCGTGGATGTGACCACCCAGGGCTGCGACTTTCCGTCCGCGCCGGGCTTGAACGCGACGCCAACAGCGTCGCCCGCGACCTTGCCGCCCTTGCCATCCAGGGCAAGCGCGTTGCCAGCCACATGCGCACTCTTGAACTCACCCGACGCATCGAGTTCGGCCCGCAGCACATCACCAACCACCGATGACGCACCATCCCACGCCTTCGCCGAGCCCGCGATCAGCACATTCTTGATCTTCCAATCCGCGGTCTCTCGTGAGAACTCAAAGTCGGCCTGCTCCTTCCACGCTGCGCCCTTTGGAGTCGTGCTTGAACCCGCCAGGAGCTCGCCCGCACCGCGAATCTGTCCGACGCGCGTCGGCAGATTGATCCCCGCCTGCCTGAAGCGAATGACCCCGCCCGTTGGATCCTGATGCTCCGCGCCATCGGCAACGTCCGATTCCACAACAAGATCGCCGCGGGTCGCCGCGTAATCCACGCGCGGAGCATGCCCCCGCTGATGCGTCGCGGAATCCGCCCAGCGCACAGGCTCGTCGGCGCCTCGCAGCTTCACGACAACGTCGTTGCGCACAAGCTCCGCGCCCGGGCCTGGCAATGGTTTGATCTCAAGCGGGCCCGCGCTCGTGAGCGTCCACTCCGCCGTTCGTTGAGGCTCAACGGGCGCGCCCGAGGGCGTGGGCGAGGAAATATCGGGCTTGGGCACGTATGTGGGCTCGGGCGAGCGCTGATCTGATGCATCGCCATCTGCCAGCGGGGCGGGCTCGCCCGGTGAATCCACCGCCCGTGACGATGGCCGCTTGTTCGATTGAGCTGGCTTCACGGACACTTCGGCCAGCGCGTTCGGCGGCAACGCGTTGTTCACCAGTCGAACAAAGCCCTCGCCGCTCTGGGCATCAACGCGCCGCGTGCCCGCCTTGAACACCAGCGGCTTGGAGTAGACCGCACGATAAAGCGTCTCGATATCGGGCGTTCCATTCGCAGAAGCCGCCACGCTTGTTGTCCTTGGCAGCCGTGAATCGTCTGTCACGGATACGGGTGAATCCTGCCCCGCAGCCTTCGCAATCGGCGTAGATTCGGGAGAGAGCGACACCGGCGACCCAGCCGCGAGCCACTTCGTCCACGTCGGGTTCCGCTCGGCCCGGAAAAGCTGGATGCCGTTGTGTGCCTCGTCAAACAGCACCCGGACCTGTTCTCCCGTGAACATAATCGTCCCGTTGGTTGCGTGCATGACGCCCGGCGTGCTCGCCTCACCAAACGTCGTGTCAAAGTCCAGCGGCGCGTCAAACCACGCCTCGGCGATCACCGTCGCACGGGCCGGGTCGTCTCCAGGCTTGAACCCCGCCGCATAGAGCGTCGCCTTCACATCCCCTTCAAACGTCCCCTGCTCGGGTGCCTGATCGCGGCTTGGCCAGGTGAACCGCCCCGACTTCGCACGCACATGCACCACCCGCCCATCCGTCAAAAACCGGTACGCGCTGGGCTCCACCACAGCATATCGCCGGCCCTCCAGCGGGTCGATCCGCTTGGCCATGATCACCATCGCCACCCGGGCTGCGTTCTGCCGATCCGCAAGCTCGATCCGCACGCCCTCCCCCGACCCCTGGCCCGCGATCGCGTCCTTGGAGTTGCCCGCACCCAGCGAGAAAATATCGGGTGGCGCGACCGATGAAGACACCGGCGCGGTGGTTCGCGGCGTCCGTCTGAGCACGACAAGCACCAGCACGCCCGCCGCCGCAAGGCCGACAGCGATCGCAACGACAAGGCCGGTTGTTCGGGCGCTCCCGCGCTCATTGGGTCGAGACATCACAGCGATTCTAGCGGCCCGCTCGCCCCTTCTCGCTCGCCAAACTTCTCGCCGCCACTAATCGACCGTGCGAAAGATCGGTTCCTCGCCACCACTCGCGCGAATCGTGGATTCCGCTCCCCCGTCGGCCCCCGCAGCCTCGCTCTCCTCGCCGCTCTTGCCCTTGCCCTTGAGCAAATGGTCGATCGCCTCGCGCACCGCGCCCTCGCCGCCCTTGCGGTGCGTCGTGTACGCCGCGATCTTCCGCACAGGCCCCTCCGCATCCGCCACCGCGATCGGATACCCGACCCGCTTCAGCACGCTCAGATCGGGCCAATCGTCGCCCACATACGCGATCTGTGCCAGCGTGAGCCCCGAACGGTCCATCAGCTCGCTCAGGCACTTCTGCTTGTCCTTGATCCCCTGATAGACGAGTGTGACTCCCAGCTCATCCATCCGCCGCTGCACCGCCTGGCTGTTTCGCCCCGAAATCACCGCCACCTGATGCCCCAGCTTCATCCACACCTTGATCCCAAGCCCGTCCCGAACGTGGAATCTCTTGAGCTCGTACCCGTCCTGCCCGACCCATATCGAGCCATCGGTGAGCACGCCGTCAACGTCGAGCACGATCATCTGAATCTCACGCGGGTCGCTGTGCATGTCTTATTTCCCAGGAGTTCCGTCAGCTCTGCACGAGTCTCATCGCCACCAGATCCTGCACGTCCAGAATGCCGATGGGCTTGCCGTCCTTGTCGATCACGGGGATCTCATCCTGCCTGAACTCGCGGACCATGTTCACCGCATCACGCACAAGCGCCCGACTATCCAAACACCGAGGCGAGCGCGTCATCACCTCACCCACAGACCGATCAAGCTCCGCACGATCCCGAAGAATCAGCCGACGAAGATCACCATCCGTCAAAATCCCTGAAAGGCGGCCGCTCGCCTTGTCCACCAGGAGCAAGGCTCCAGGCCGCCGTAGGGCACTGGCCGCTTCACGAAGCGCGCTCTCCACACTCTGTTCGTCGGTCACAACCGGCAGGTTCCTTCCCACCGTAAATCGCAGCAGCTCAATGATCGGCCTCAACAGCCCGCCCAGTGCACCCCCCGGGTGCCGCCTCGCAAAGTCCGCCTTCGTGAACCCGCGCCGCCGCGCCGCCGACAACGCCAGCGCATCCCCCAACGCCAACGTCGCCGTCGTCGAACACGTCGGCGCCACATACTCATCCCCGCCCGCCTCCGTGAGTCGTCCCACCCGCAGCGCCACCGTCGCAAGCCGCTCCAGACTCGAAGGCTTGTGGTCCGCCTCCGTTTCCAATGGTCCACCGGTGATGCTCACAATCGGCAGCCCGTCCTGCCTCAGCACCGCCGCCAGTGCCACAAGCTCATCCGTCTCCCCGCTGAACGAGATGCACACAACCGCGTCGCTCTGCCGGAACCGCCCAAGGTCGCCGTGGGCCGCCTCCGTCGGGTGAACATCATGGGCCGCGATGCCTAGGCTCGACAAGGTCGCCGAAAGCTTGGCCCCGATAAGCCCCGACTTCCCAAGCCCCGATACCAGAACCGTGCCGCCCGAATCCGCACACCGCGCGATCAAATCCACCGCCGAGTGAAACCCCGTCGGCAGGTGTTTCGCCAGCGCAGCCAGTGCCTCCGCCTCCGCTCCCAGCACACCCCGTGCGAAATCGCCCTCGGCGAGGATGTCGGGAGCACCGGCCCCCGTGGAAGCTGAACCTAGGGAATCAACGGCATTCTTGCCCATGGCATAAGCGTATCCTATTTCGCCCCCATACGACCCCCACCACGATCGACCCCTTCCACGCCGATCCGCACCACCATGCTCACCGAAGACTACAAAGTTCGGCTCGACACCTTCGAGGGGCCCCTCGACCTCCTGCTCTTCCTCATCCGCAAGAGCGAGGTCGATATCCACGACATCCCGCTGGGTCTGGTCGCCGATCAGTACATGAGTTTCCTGCGGCACATCGACCGCATCGACATCGACGTGGCAGGCGAGTTCCTCGTGATGGCCGCGACGCTGACCGAGATCAAGAGCCGCATGCTCTCGCCCGCCCCCGCGACTGCCGAAGAAGGCGAGGCCAAGGCCGCCGACGACCCGCGTGCCGAGCTCGTGAAGCAATTGCTCGCCTACAAAAAGTATCGCGACGCCGCCAACGCCCTGGAAGATCGCTTCGAGGATTGGCGGGCCCGCTTCCCCGCCGGCTCGGTCCTTCCCGACGCCAAGGACGCCTCGGTGCAGGCGATCCGCCAGTCGCTCATTGACGCCGCAGCCGATCTGGAAATCCATGACCTCGAAATCGTCGATCTCGTCGAGGCCTTCCGCAAGGTGATGGACACGGTCAACATGGACCGCTTGGGCGACCACCAGGTCACCTACGACGACACGCCCATCGAGGTCCACGCGACCGACATCGTGGACTTCTTGAAACGCGAGGCCGCGAGCCTCGCCGCCGTGGCAAGCGGCACCGCCCCCGAGGTCGAGTTCGCCTCGGTCTTCAAGGGCCGCACACGCTCGCAGATGGTCGGCCTCTTCCTCGCGGTGCTCACACTCGTCCGCGACCGCCGCGTGACGGTGAGGCAGGACAAGATTGACAGCCAGATTTACCTTGCGCTTGAGGCCGAGGGGGAAATGACGCGGTGAGGGGGTGACGCGGTGAGCACGCACCTCATCTTTTCGTCTTTTCGTGACTCCGTGACAGCGAGAAGAAGGCGAGACATCAGACAGGGAAAGGCCATGCCTTTCCATCTTGAATCTCAGATCTCAGATCGTCCCTACCCGTCCCTTACCTCGCTTTGCCGCACTCCGGGCACGCCGCGCCAGCGTCGAGACCCTTGAGGTCGTAGCCGCACGCGGGGCACTGCCCTGGACGCGATCGCCGAGCTACCCGACGCCCCCACACAAGAAGTGTCCCGCCCGTTATGCACGACACGCACCCGAGCGGTCACAGCATGAAAAACAAACTGCGCGAATCCTGTTCATCCGTCATCATGATGACACCGTAATCCCGCATCGTGGAAGTTTGACGGGTTCCCATCCACCACAACCACGTCGGATCGCTCCCTTTGAGCCGTGAAGCCTCCCACGATCCTTTACTGCTGAGTACCCAGTCCTTACCCCAAGTCACCCCGGCCATGCCGGAGACGCAGGTGATCCTCGATCCTGATGGACTGGGGAAATACATGAGATACCAGCCCGACGCGACCACCAAGCCGGCAACCAATGTCGCGAAGCCCACAAGCCCCCATCCCGCGATGACTCTCTTTCGCCCGCATGCCATGGGAAAGTGTACCAAGTCACGAAGTCACGAAGAGACGAAGTGCATTTTCACCGCGTCGCTCCCTCATACGGAATCTGTTTGATTTCTGCGCGTTGGGTTTCCCAGGACACTCGAAAGAGCGCGACGATTCAACTGGAATCCGTATCACCCCCTCACCGCGTCGCTCCTTGCTCTCTCCGCGTTACTCCGCGCCCTCCACGACCTCTGCGTTCAACTCCCCCCCTGCTTGCGCACGGGGCTCTGTCAGAAACGCATCTGTTTCTCAAGCTCCGCCACACGCGGGAGAACCTCGGCGAGTGTCGGCAGCGACGGGATCGCACCCGCCTTCAGCGTCGCGAGCGCACCGGCCGCAGACGCGAACGCCATCGCGCGTTCCAGCAGCCGGAACTCGTCGGGGCTCTTCACCCTCGCCGCTGCATGCACCGACGCATACGCCGTCGCGAGGGCCCCCGCGAACGCATCGCCAGCGCCCACCGCGTCGATCGCCTTCACCGCCAGTGTCGGAATCCGCTTGGGCCGCCCGCGGTGCGTCATCACCGCGCCCTGCGATCCCAGGGTCAGCACAATCGTCGGCGGCCCGATCTCTGCGAGCCGCAGCGCAAGCCGCCCGGGCTCGGTGTACTGCTCCAGCCCCCCCATCGTCGCCGCCTCCGTCCGGTTCACGATCAACAGATCACACTGCCGCAGCACGTCGCGTGCCTGTGCGAGCGCGGGCGACGCGTTGAGAATGATCGCCTTGCCGGCCTCCCGCGCGATCTTCGTCGCCGCCGCCACCGCGTCGATGGGCGTCTCAAGCTGCAACAGCAGCACATCGCACGATTCGATCACATCGCGGCAATCCTCGATGTCCGCCGCCGTGAGAGTCAGATTCGCCCCCGGAGCCACGACGATCGTGTTCTCCCCCGCGTCGTCAACGATGATGAGCGCGACACCAGTGGGCGTCTTGTCCCGCCGCTGCAACATGCGTGACAGATCGATGCCCTCATCGTGAAGCGTCCGCGCGAGCTGATGCCCGTGCGCCTCGTTGCCCACGCACCCCAGAAGCGCAACGCTCGCCCCAAGGCGTGCCGCCGCCACCGCCTGGTTGGCGCCCTTACCCCCTGGGAAGGTGTCAAACGAGCGACCCATAATGGTCTCGCCGGGCGTGGGAATTCGCGGCGCACGCACGACCAGATCCATGTTCACCGACCCCACCACGCACACCCGCGGCGGCCTATCACCAAGCGGCGACTGTGCCAACGCAGCCTGGGACTGTGGCGGACGCTGGGAATTGGGGTTGGGGTTCTTTGGGTCCAAGGTACTGAGTCTATCGCCAACTCCGGCCCGCGTATGCCGGGCCCGGCTTAGACGATCGAGACAACCTTGAACTGCTTGGTCCCTCTCGGGGCCGAAACGCGGATCACGGTGCCCACCTGCGCCTTGAAAAGCGCCTCGCCCATCGGGCTGTTGAGCGTCACCTCGATCACATCGCTCGTGTTGTCGTCGCTCGACTCGCCCACGAGCTTGTACAGGTCCTCATCGCCCCGATCAAGGTCCTTGAGCTTCACCGTCGCCCCCATGAACACCATGCCCTCGACAGCCTTCGACATCTTCTCGTCGATGACCGACAGGTTCGACAGCCGATCCTGATACCGCCGAATATCCGCCTCATCCATCCCCTGCTGCTCGCGGGCCGCGTGATAGTCCCCGTTCTCCTTCAGATCACCCAAAGCCCGCGCCTCAGCGATCCGCAGTACGAGCACCGGCCTGTTGGCCACCAGGTGCGCCAGCTTCGCCTCGATCGCTTCCTTCTCGTGCTGCGTTACAAACTCCATATCTGGCTCCATCCCGACGGGCGATCCGGGCGGGTGCTTCCCGCCGAGAAATCCCGGCTGATTGTGTTCAAAACTCGTCCGCAGCCTCATGCCAGGCCGCCTAACGGGCACTCCCCGCGTCCATCATCGCCTTCGTGCGCTCCGCGCCCCCGTGGTACGCCCCAGCCGCCAACCAAAGTCCCACCCCGACCACCAATGCTACGCCGCAACCGGCCCAGTGTTCAGGCAACGCCTGGGCAGCCTGACCGCTGGCAAACCGCTCGGTAGCGATGTCAAGAACCGCCGTGAGCGGCGAGTACATCGCACGCCATCGCTCCGCCGACGACCCCGGCAACGCCCCCGGCACAAACGCCGAGCAGACAGGCCCCGCAAACAGCACGACCATAAAAACCACCAACCACCCAAGCCGCATTCCCGCACCGCCCGACGCTTCCTGCTCCGTTCGACAGCCCGGGCCAAGCGCCATCGCCAGCAGGCCGCCAAACAGCACCGTCCACGCCAGCAGCACGCAGCTCACCACCCCAACCACACCCACCGGCCACATCGCCAGAAACACCAAGGGCCACACCACCGCCTGCGTCGGAATGACCATCACCGTCAGGTCTTGTCCTGCGGCATAGACCCCACCCCGCGCGGACCACTCCTGACACAGTCGCATCATGGGCCACAAGAGCCCGATCCCCGTCGCCACCAGCACCAGCAGCACCCGGGCCGCATACCGCCCCGAAAGCGGGTCGAGCACACCCAGAGCCGCCGCTGGCCCAAAGCTCGCAATCGTCGCCGCAAGCAGATACAACGTCCACGCGAGCGCCAGCCCGCGCGGCTCAACCCGCCGGTGCGCCCAGCGGTCTCGCTTTGGCTCCCGCAACCCCAGTGGCGCAATCAGATCGGGCACCTGCGCGATCACCTCGGGCTCCAAAGCCTCTTGGGACTCTGGCCGCGCTCCGTCCGGTTCCTGGGGTGTCGATTCGGTCATGAGACCCCGCTCGCCCTCAGGGCTTGGGCTTCTCCACCAGCGGGCCCGTGTTTGATCCGGAAATATTGAGCACCAGTGGCCGCTCCCAGTAAATCTCAAGCTCTTCGCTCTTGCCGTCGCGTCGCGCGTCGATCTGCCCGAACTTGCGATTGATCTCCTTGAGCCGGTCAAGCTTCGCGCTCGTCGAAATCTCTCCGGGCAGAGGCTTGGCCGCCCGCCCGCCCCACACCACGCGCCCGCCGCTCTGCGTCACAATCGTCAGCCGCCACTTTTCCTTCGACTTGTCCTTCCCCACTTCCACCGACGCCACCTGCCCATACCAAGGCTCGCCCGAGATCGCCTTAAAAAGCTCAACCGCCACCGGCACCTCTTCTCCAGGCCACACCGTGTTGTAATCGCGCGCGTTCCCCTTCATCGGTGGCCCCTGCTGCACCCCGACGATCGCCGGCAGCTTCCCCTGCCCCGTCTTGTAGTCCACCGGCATCGCCGTCGCGTCCCACGAAAGCAGATAGTCCTTGCCTCCCTGCCTCAGCACTACCGCCGGCGTCCGCCACGTCCCCTTGACGTGAAGTGTCCCCTCAGCCCGCCGCTCAACCTCGGGTGCCCCGCTGAACCAGCCCGTCGCAACCAGTGCCGCCGAAACCTTGTCCAAAGGCTCACGACTTAGCGGGTCCGGGTCGCCACCCACCGCCTGCATCGCCGTCGCTATGAGCTGCTCCTGAAATTGATCCGGTAGCCACGTCGTCGGCACCGGCGCAGGCGTCGGAGGTGTCAGCGGCGGCAGCGCAGGCTTTGATCCGCCCCGCTTCTTCTTGTCGCCGGCTTTATCACTGGCTCTATCACCAACTTTCACATCCCCCGGCATCGACCTCGTATCCATCACCGGCTTCACCACCGCCACCGACTTCAGTGCCAACGGATTGATCGCAGGCCACTCGATCTCCACCCGCGTGATCTTCGCCCCCACCACCGTCTGCGTCCGCTTCTCCAGCGGCTTCCATCCATACACAAGCCCGACCCCGGCCCCCGCCAGTGCCGCCACCACGAAAATGCTCCCCAGATACCCCGCAAATCGGCTCCAGCGAAACGCCAGCTTCGCCTCCGCCACATCCGCTTCGGCGATATCGATCGCTTCGTCGCCCGTGCCGTCCTGCGTCATGTCCTCAAGATCGTTCATCCGTGCGTCCATCGGCGTATTCCTATCAGGCCGCCCTTTCCAGCAGGCAACCGGCCGTCCAGCAGCCGGGTCCATCCGGCCGCACCAATCCCGCCCCGCGCCCCACCACATCCACATTCTAACGCCTCAAACCTGCCGCGAGCGAGACCAGATACGAGCACAATCCCGGCATCGCCCTCCCCCGGTGCGCCGCCGCCATCGGCAAAAGCGAGTGATCCGTGAACCCCGGCATCGTGTTCACCTCCAAAAGCCACAGCCCGCCCTCGCGGTCCATCAGAAAATCCACCCGCGCCAGGTGCTGACACCCGATCGCCTCAAACATCGTCCGCGCCCAGCCCTGCACCTTCGCCCTCACGCCCTCAGGCAGCGGCGGATCGGTCACATACACCGTGTCATCCCGCTTGTACTTCGCCTCGTAATCGTAAAACGCCACGCTCGGATTGATCTCTATCGGGTCCAATGCCTCGCACCCCATCCGATCCGTCTCACTCCCCAACACCCCCACCGTCAACTCTCGCGCCCCCAAAACCGCCCGCTCCACCATGTACACACGGTCCGGGTGCCGCTTCATATCACCCCGCGTCGCCACCACCGCATCGTTCCACTGAGGCCACGTCCGACAAATATGCACTCCCACGCTCGACCCCTCGTGCACCGGCTTCATCACCACAGGCATATCGCCCAGCGGGCACCCCTCATCCGCAGCGTTGAACACCACCGCCGCCGCCGTCGGCACACCATGCTGCGCCGCGATCAGCTTCGTCCCCATCTTGTCCATCGCCATCCGCGCCGCCTTGCCCCGGCACCCCACAAACGGCCTCCCCAACCCCTCCAAAATATCCTGCATCGGCCCGCCCTCGCCCCATCCGCCGTGCAGCACCGGAAACACAACCTCGCCCGCCCACAGGCTTATTTCCTGCAGCGTCGGCCTGTCGATGATCTGGTAATTGACCGAATGCCCCGCGTGCTGCAACGCCGCCGCAACAGCCCGTGAGCTGACAAGGCTGACCTCGCGCTCCGCGTCGGGCCCGCCGCCGAGAACCAGTACTGAGGGCTTGGTGTCCATGCGAACTATGCCCCTCGACTCCAGACCACGACCTCACGCTCAAGCTCGACGCCAAATTGATCGTTCACACGCCGGGCAATCTCCACCATCAGCCCGATCACATCCCGCGCCGCCGCCCCCACCGCCGTCACAATAAAGTTCGCGTGTACCGGGCTCACACTCGCCCCGCCCACCGCCAACCCCTTGAGCCCCGCCCGGTCGATCACCATCCCCGCCGACACCCGCTGCCCCTTCGCCCCAAGCCCCTCCACGTCGCGTGCGAGTGTCGGATTCTTGAAGCAGCACCCCGCGCTGTTGGCCTTCATGGGCTGCGATTGCTTCTTGTACTCCATGATCTCCAGAAGCCGCTTCCGCAGCTTCTCAGGGTCATCCGGCGTCAGCGTCAACTCCGCGTGCGTCAACGTCAAGTGGTTCAGCCCCGAATGCCGGTATCCAAAGTCGATCGCCCCGCGCTCAATCGACACCTGCCGTCCCGCATGATCAACCGCATAAACCCGCGACACCACATCCGCGATCTGCCCATACACCCCCCCCGCGTTCATCACGATCGCCCCGCCCACTGTCGCCGGAATCCCGCCCAGCACCTCAAGCCCGCCCAGCCCCGCCTTTCCCGCTGCATGGATCAACTGCGGCAGCTTTGCTCCCGCTCCCACTCGCGCCGTTCCCGCCTTCGCATCAATCTGCCAACCAGTAAACGCCGGCGCAGACAACTCAACCACCACGCCGCCAACCCCGTCGTCATCCACAAGCAGATTCGCCCCATCACCCAGCACACGTACCCCGTGGCCCATTTCTTGGTGGCCCGGCACTCCGTGCCGGGCCCCGTCACCCAGTTCTCCGAACTGGGCCTCCCCCTCCTTCCTCACCCATTCCACCACCCGCCCAAGCTCCTCAACACCGCCCGGCCGCGCAAGCCGTTCCGCCCTCCCCCCGATCTTGAACCATGTGGGGATCGGCGCGTTCTCGATGATGTCAAGCCCTTCACTCACCGCTGCACTCACGTTCGCCCTCACTCCAGCCCAGCCGCAAGGTAGCTCCTCGCAACTTCAAACACCGGCCCCGCTCCCATCGTCACCACCAGGTCGCCCGCCCCGCAAACCTCCTCCAGCTTCTCCACAATCGCCCCAAACGACGACACATGCATCGCGTTCACTCCCCGCGCCGTCAACCGATCCACCAAATCCTGCGACGTGATCTTCTGCTGCTCTTCCTCACTATCACGCACAAAATAAATATCCGGCACAATCACCACATCCGCCGAACTGAAGCTCTGCGCAAACTCCTCCAGCAAATGCCGCGTCCGGCTGTGCTGGTGTGGCTGAAACACGCACACAAGCCGCCCCCCGCGATCCTCGGGCCTCTCATGCCCGCGCAGTGCCCGGAGAGTCACGTCAACCTCCGTCGGATGATGCCCGTAATCGTCATACACCCGCACCATCCCGCCGTCCAGCGCCTTGCGCTCGCCCAGAAACTGCATCCGCCTGTCGATCCCGCGAAACTCGCACAAACTCGCCGCCAGCACCTTTGCGTCCGCCCCCACCATCGTCCCCATCGCAACCGCCACCGCCGCGTTGAACGCCATGTGCTCGCCCGGAATCCGCATCGTCCACGACGCCACCTCCGCCCGATCGTGCGACAACGTCACCCGCCGCGCCCCCGTGTCATACGCGATCACCCAGTCGGCCGCGGGCGTGAACCCGATCGTCTCGACCATGCACTTCAACCCCGCCGTCACTTCCTTGCGATGCGCCCCCTCATGTGCAATCAAAAGCCGCCCGCCAAGCTCCGCAGGCGGCAAAAGCGATGCAAAGTGCGCAAACGCTTCCACGATCTCGTCGATCGACTTGTACATATCCAAATGATCCGCCTCAACCGAGCTGATCGACGCCACCGTCGGATGAAAATGGTGAAACGAGCGATTGAACTCGCACGCCTCCGCCACCAGCACGCCCGGCCTCCCCGCCATTCCCCCCATCGCTCCCGTCGGCACCTTCGCCGATCCCAGCCGAAACCCAATCCCCTCCTCAGCCACAAGCTCTGCCCTCCCCACACCGCCCCGCCGCGAAGCCGTCCCGATACTGCCCCGTTGCAGCTGCCGCGATGTCGCCCCCACAATCACCGTCGGGTCAATCCCCGCATCCGTCAACGCCGTCCCCAGCATCGCCGTCGTCGAGCTCTTCCCGTGCGTCCCAGCCACCGCAATCCCCGTCGATCCCAGCATGCTCCGCCCAAGCGCCTCCGCATACACCATCGTCCGCACCCCCCGCCGCCCCGCCTCTACCAATTGCGGATGCTCCGCCTTCACCGCCGCCGAATGCACCACAAGATCGCACACCTCGGGCAGCCACTCCCGCGTCTGATCAAACCCCACCGCAATCCCCTCCGCCGCCAGCGCCGCCGTCGACTCCTGCGCCGAACTGTCCGACCCGCTCACCATCGCCCCACGCGTCTTGAGCATCCGCGCCAGCCCCGACATCCCGCACCCGCCTATCCCGATGAAATACACCGACAGCCCCGCAACCTCCACACGATCCACCCCTACCCCCATCCCTGCCGGGATCGGGAGCGACGACGGCAGCGGAATTGGACGGCGGATCGGCATTTCCAGCAACTGCGACTTGTGAGCCAGCGAAACCGACGACGATACAAGCGATGCACTCATCCTCACTGTATCGGCCAACCCCACCCCAATTCCCCACCGCTATTCACCACATCACAACCGCTCCTTCAGAGCCCCCGGCGCCAGCCGGGGGGGTTGGGCTGCGCCTCTCCCCGTGCCACCTCTATGAGGACTTGCCGGAAGTCAAGCGCGGCCTCGGGGTTTCCCGCTCGTCTATCCGAGCACTTTCGCGGCCCACG
>JAYVUC010000151.1:0-4060 GCA_043788295.1 Phycisphaerales bacterium | reverse complement strand
TCGACATCATCGGCGGTCGAGGGCGTGGACGCCGCGAGCTTGAGCTTCGCACCGTAGATGGAATCGAAGACGGATTGCGCATCGTCTGCGGCGCGGGCGGCGGAAACAACCGCGGCCATCACGAACGCTAGTACGCCGAGCTTCAACGTGGATCTCATATCGAACCTCATTCCTGTCAGAGCAAAACGCCCAGTGGCGATTGTAATTGCCCGGCCTGTCACTTGCGTTTCAGTCGGCCGCTCATGTTGCCCACGACCTTACCCGTGTCGTCCTGGATGCGTGCGTCCCAGGTGTAGGTGTCCGGCCCGGTGATCTGCTGGACACCGCGGATAGTCGTTCCGTGGAGCATCTTGCCTTCGATTTGCAGCGTCAGGTCTTTCGCGGCTTCGCTCGCATCGGCGGTGATGTCCAGCACATCGCCGTCGGCGGTGAAGTACCACTCGCGGAACTTCTTCTGCGAAACGTCGAACGTCCACAGGCCGATCATGGTCACGTCACCCTTGGCATTGCGCACATCGTCACGGAGGAAGCGCCCGCCGAGCGTCCACGTTTTCACGTTGGCGTCGCCGGGCTTCCACGCGGGATCGGCGGCGAGATTGTCGCGGAACTCACGGGTCCAGACCCCGATGAAAGGCGCGAGCCACTTGAACTGCGGCGGCGCCTTGTCTCCGGGGCCGGTGTCGATGGTCGGCGTGATCTCCCGGTCGGCGAGTGCGACGGTGCGGCGCGTCTGCGTGGCATCGAGCTCCAGCAGAATCTTCCCCTCTTTGTCGGTCCACGTCCCGCCCCAGTGGACATGGTCATTGTCGATGAATGTCATGAATGTTTTGGCGACGACCCCATCGGGCAGGACAGCGGACATGTTGAGCGTCTGCTTCGCTGCGTCCCACTTGCCGGAGGTTTCGCCCTGCGGGAAATTGCCGTCGGAATCGAAGTACCACAAGTGAAAGGTTTTTGTATCCGCGTCGTAGCGCATGAAGTGCGTCGTGGTCAGGCTGTTGCCGGCGCCGGTGCCGTGGTTGTTGCCCTCGATGAATTTCTTGTCGAAGACCCAGCGGATGGTTTCCACCGCGGTGGTTTTGTTTCCGTCCGGCACCCAGACGCCGGGCTTGATGGTCGTCGCGTTGTCCCACGTCCCGATGCGGCGCTGCAGCACCTCGCTCCCATCGGACACATCATCTGCGGCGAAGCATTGCGAAGCGAGCATCAGGCCGAACACGAGGCAGAGTGTGCGAATCATCGGGCGGTCCTTTCAAAATGGGCGGAAAGTTATTTCGAAGCTGTCGGGTTGTGCACGCCGAACTTCGCGTCGAAGTCGGCGGGGACGGTCGCACGGTCGTAGGCGACGAGCTCCAGGTCGTCGAACCACGCCTTGCCGTTGCCCACGATATCGCACGAGACCCAGATCTCGGTGGCATCGACGATCGCATCAACGTGATCGGTCTTCTGCAGCAGGGTCCAGCCGGCGTTCTTCGAGGTGACGCCGACCAGATCGTGTTCGCCGAGCCATTTGGCGTCGTGGAAATAGTTGAACTTGACGATGGCGCTGCCCTGCTCATCGCCCTCGAACCGGACGCGGCCCCGCAGGGCGTAGCGCTTCGTGCGGTCGATCTTGATGCCGTTGGTGAAGACCGCGGCGCGCGTGCCGGTGCCGCTGATGAGCAGCGACTTCTTGCCGGTGAATCCGCCATCGACGATCTCGCAGCGGTAGCCGGTCTCGCCGTTGTTGTAGCGCGACCAGCCGATGGGCAGGCCGCCGCGCACCTCGGGGGATTCAAGGGAGGGATTGGTGATGAGATTGACGGAGGGCTGCGGCGCGGGAGCGGGTTGAGCGGGGACCGGCGCCGGATTCTGGGCCTTGGGCACCATCACGACGCGGAGCCCCGTGCCGACGTAGCGGTTGTCGGGCAGGTCCCAGTTCCGCGCCGCCGAGCGGCCGACCGATGCCGCTTCGCCCCAGCTTCCGCCGCGCAGGACGCGCGACTTGCCGTCGTCGCCCGCCGCGTCGCTGCACCACTCGGCGACGTTGCCGTGCATGTCGAAGAGGCCCCACGCATTGGGCAGCTTCGAGGCGACGCTGTGCGTCTGCCCACCGGAGTTGAGATTGTTCCAGCCCATGTCGTCGGCGTCGCCGGTCCCGCCATACATCCCCGTCAGGCCGTCGCGGCAGGCGTATTCCCACTCCGCCTCGGTCGGCAGGCGGAACTCCCAGTTGCTTTCCTTCTGCCCGAGCTTCTTGCAGAACTCCTGGGCATCGTTCCACGACACGTGATCGACGGGATGATCGGGGCCCACGAATCGGCTGGGGTTGCCGCCCATCACGGCCTGCCACTGCGCCTGCGTCACTTCGGTGACGGCGATGCGCACATCCTGCGGCATGCGGACGCGGTGCCAGTGCGGCGTGTTGGCGAACTGGCCGCGCTCCGCATCCTGACCGCCGAGCACCACATCTGCAGCCGGCAGGTGCGCGAAGGTCATCGTCACGCCCGTCGCGATTCCGACGGTCAGCTGATCGACCTCCAGCACCACGCGGAAGCCGGCTTTGGGCAGCCGCACGTTCGCCGCGGGGCGGAGATACATCGCGCCGTTTTCGTAGGACCCGCCGCGGAGGATTCCGCTGGCGGTCGCCTCGCCGGGATTCTCGACGCACCATTCCCACACGTTGCCCAGCGTGTCGTAGAGGCCCCACGCATTGGGCTTGAGCGTCGCGACGTCGTGCGTCTTGCCGCCGGAGTTGTCGTGGCCCCAGCCGATTTCCGCGAGCTTCGCGGGGCTCGGGAAGCCGGGATATGGGATGGTCGAACCGGCGCGGGCCGCGCGCTCCCACTCCGCCGCGGTGGGCAGGCGGTACTTGCGGAGCCAGGACTTCTCGTTGAGCTTCTTGCAGAACTCCTGCGCTTCCTCGAAGGTCACATTGTCCACCGGCAGCGCATCGCCCTTGAACTTGCTGGGGTTCGTGCCCATGACTTTCGTCCACTGCGCCTGCGTCACCTCGGTCTCGCCGATGAGGAAGCCGCGCGGGAGCGTGACCCACCGCTGATCCTCCTCAGACGAGCGGCCCTCCTCCGTGCGCGGGCTGCCCATGAGGAACGTTCCGCCGGGGATCAGCACCATGCCCATCGGCGAATTGGTGCCGAGGTCGAAGAGGCCGATCGAGTGGACCCCGGCGCGCTTGGCGTAGGGATCAACCAGCGGCCGGCTCTTCTCAAATGTGAATTGGCTGACGCGCCATTTCTTGTCCGTGGCGCTGCGCGTCAAATTGATTTCAAACAATCCGGTGGCCTCGGCTCCGAGCAGCCGGCCCGTGATCTGCCAATTGTCAGCATCCGTCGCCAATTGGCTGCGGATCTCCCACTGCAGCCAATTCGACCGGCCCAGCGGCAGGTCGCCGTTGACACGATGGTGGAGCCCGCTCTCGGCGGCGTTTGCCGCCAGCGGATCGTCGCCGCCCCGGGCGAGCTGATTCTTGAATCCCTCGGTGACCTGTTCAACGGCTCCGGGCATATAGCCTGCAACCATCAATCTGAGGAATACTTCGCCGACATTCCGCGTCGCCCGGCGATCGGCTTCGCGCGGCAGCAGGACCGCCGGGGCGTCGGGCCTCTCCAGCGTCATGCCGTTGACGAGCCAGCGCACCTTGCCGTCCGCCGCGGCTTGCTGGACGAGCGTCATCGTGAACGGCGCGTGGTAGTGCCCCCCGGGTCCGCCGTTGATACGGCCGGTGATGAGCACCTCGCTGGCTGTGGCGGACTTGATGCCCGAGTCCCAGCCGTCATAGAGCGGCTTGTTGGTCGCGTTGGCCGGGCCGAAGAGCATGCGCGACAGGCCGTTCTCCGCCGGGGACAGGGACGTCGCATCGTCGTTGAGCATCGAGGCCTCGGCCTTGAACGCATCGGTCGTCCGCTCCAGTGCGAGAGTGAACTTCTTCTCGACAAGCTGCTGGATGAACTCCTGGCACACCGCATCCGCATCCCGGCGGACAATGTCGCTGGCGGACAATCCCGCCTGTGCTGCGGGCTCCGCTGATTTGGGTGCCATCGGATAGGCGTGAGCGAGAGCG
>JAYVUC010000150.1:0-5870 GCA_043788295.1 Phycisphaerales bacterium | reverse complement strand
GCGCGGGAAGCGGGTGGAACCCAGGCGAGCGGGGATGATGGCGATGACGAGCGGCCTGGGCATGCTGCTCACTTGTTTTTCATCGACGCGACGAGCTTTCCGAGCGCCTCACGCTGGGTTCTGATGTCCTTGTAGTTGAATTGCTGCATCGAGATGCCCGAGGCGATCTTGAGAGCCTCTTCGGCCGCCGCAAGATCGTTCTCAGACTCGGCGACCTTTCGCAGCGCCATCATGAGCCAGTACTTCAGCTCCATCGCCAGTTCGGGCGAGGCCTCGCGGATGTCGCCGGCCTCGCGGAAGGTCGCGACTGCCTCGGGCAGGAAATTGAGCCGGTAGAACGACTGGCCCAGGTAGTTCATCACGTGCCCGCGGTGTTTGGGGTCGTTGCGGGCTTCCTGCAGGAGGCCGATGGCTTCCTCGAACTGCTCGAGCGCAAAGTACCTCTTGGCAAGTTCGTACTTGTGTACCATGTCCGTGGGATAGGCCTTCACACGCTCCTTGTACTCGACGATCTCCATCTCAACGTGCTCACGGGCCATCTGCGTGTGCATGCGATTTGCATCCTCGTCGCCGGGATGCTTCTCAAGATCGTGCCGAAACTTCACAAGCTTGCGACTGCTCTGGCGAATCCGAATGTCGCCCGCCCGCAAGCGGAATCGGACCTGCAGCGTGTCGTCGTAGCCCTTCATGAGAACCTTGTACGCGACGTTCTCGTCTTCGCCCTTGCCGCGCTTGAGCAGCTCGTTGACGTACTTCTCGAGCGCGAACTGGTCGGTCGGCCTCTTCTCGTAGTCCGCCAAAGCGTCGGCGACCTTCACGTCCTGCTGCTCGTCGGTGCGGACCATCGCGTCGCCCTCGACAAGCTTCTTCTGCTTGTCGGCGTCACGGACCATCGAGCGGAAGCCCCCCTCCTGCCCGGCCTGCTCGTAACCGCCCTTTTGCATCGTGGCGGCCGCGGCGAGGGAGCGTATCTTGGCGGCGAGGTCGCCGTCCGATGTGTCCATCGCCAGAGCCCGCTCAGCCGCCTGGAGCGACTTGTCGGGAATCCCGAGCTTGATATACGCCTCGCTGATGCGGAGCAGAATGTCCTTCTTGGGCTTGGGGTCTTCGGTGGCAAGCCGGAAGGCCGAGTCGGCCACCTTGCCGCCAGCTTCACCTGCGGAACATTTGCCAGCCAGCTCCGCAGCACGAACGGCGAGACTCACATCCTTGGTCTTGGCCGCCCATTCCAGCACCGCCATGACATATCGGTCAACATCCGACTTGCCGCTCACCGCCCGCTGGGTTTCCTTGCTGATCCCCTTGCGGCCCAGTGGCGAGGCAAGAAACGCCTGCATGCTCCTGAACAGTCCCTCGAGCCCTTGCATGGGCCTTGGATCCTGACGCATGGCGTTGAGCCAGTGCTGAACGGCGTACTCGAAGTTGCCGGTGTCGTGGGCCGTGCGGGCGTGTTCGTAGAACTTCTCGGCCCGTTCGAGCGAGTAAGACGCGGGGTCGGTGCCGTCGTTTCCGCCGCCGATTATTCCGAAGAGAGCCAAAGGCTGATTTCCTTCCTGAAAATCCGGATTTCGACCTGCCGAACCTGCCGCAACCGCTCGGGCAGGGTGTGTAGGGGGAGAGGGCTGGGCGGGTCGATTCTACTCCCCGCCGCGATGCCCCGCAGGGCTCGCTTGGCGTGTCTCCCCATATCCATCACGGTACGATAGAGGCATGCCAGTTGATCCGGCCAATCTCCTGATCCACGACTATCCGCACCCGGTGCTGCGAAAGGTCGCCAAACCCATCGCGGCCGTCACCGACGAGGTGCGGGGCGTCGCCCGCCGGATGATCGAGATGATGTACGACGAGGAGGGGATCGGCCTGGCGGGGCCGCAGGTCGGGGTCTCATGGCGGATTTTCGTGGCCCACGTGCCGGAGAAGGAGGGCAGGCAGGCAAACCCCGCACCGCCGGGCCTGCCCAGTGCCACGACGGGGCCGATGGTCTATATCAATCCGACGCTCTCGGCACCCTCGGCGGAACTGGAGCCCTTCGAGGAGGGTTGCCTGAGCCTGCCGGACATCCGCGGCGACGTCATCCGCCCCGTCTCAATCACCATCTCCGCCCTGGACATCGAGGGACAGCCCTTCACGCAGACCGGCACCGGGCTCCTCGCCCGCTGCTGGCAGCACGAGTACGACCACCTCGACGGCGTGCTGATCCTCGACAAGTTCACGCAGATGTCGAGGCTCAGGACGAGATTGAAGGTGCGGCAGCTTGAGCGGGATGGGTGAACATTGCTCGCGGGGCTGCTCGGGTGCTATGTTCCTGCCATGCGTGTTGTGTTCTTAGGTTCGGGCGAGTTCGGCCTGCCGACCTTGAAGCTTCTGAGCGAGAAGCACGAGGTCGTCGGCGTCGTGTCGCAGCCCGACCGCCCCGCGGGGCGCGGCGGCAAGCTGACACCGACGCCGATCGCGGCGTGGGCCGCACAGAATCTCGCGGGGAAGCCGCTGATCAAACCCGAGAACGTGAATGAGGCGGAGATCCCGGCCAAGGTGCGGGGGCTCGGGTTCGACGTGATGGTCGTCATCGCGTTCGGGCAGAAGCTCGCGCCGCCGCTGCTCGATGGCGTCCGGGCGATCAATCTGCACGCGTCGCTCCTGCCCCGGTGGCGCGGGGCAGCGCCGATCAACTGGGCGGTGCTGGGCGGCGACAAAGTGACGGGCAACAGCGTGATCTCGCTGGCGGACCGGATGGACGCGGGGCTGATCTACGCACAATCACGCCGCGAAATTCAACTCGACAGCACGGCGGGCGAACTACACGACCAGCTTTCAGCGGATGGGCCGCCGCTCGTGGGCGGCGTGCTCGACGCGTTCGCCGCTGGAACCGCCGTGGGGCAGACACAGGACGAGTCGCTCAAGACGCGGGCTCCGAAACTCTCGCGAGAGATGGCGGTCATCGACTTCGCGGGCTCGCCCGAAGAGTGCCGTCGGCGGATCAACGGGCTTTCGCCCTGGCCAGGCGTGACGGTGCGGTTTCGCGGCGAAGGGCTCAAAATATCGAAGGCCACCATCGGCGAGGGGTCCGGTGGACACGCCGGGGCGATCCTGGACACGGCACAGGGGCTCGTGGCGTGCGGCGAAGGCGTGCTCAGGCTGATCGAGGTGCAGCCGCCTGGCAAGCGGGCGATGGCATGGCGGGACTTTGCGAACGGACACGGCGTGAAATCCCAAGAAGTGATGAACGGAGGGCCGCCGTGCTGACGCTGTGGGATTTGCTCAGGCCGATCGCGGGCAAGCTGGTGCCCAAGCGGGTGGAACCGGCCAACGTGGTGGTGCGCCAACCCGTCAAGTGCAAAGCGCAACCTGCGCGCGTGGTCGTCACAAAGGCCAAAGCCGGTGCGAAGGTCGGCGCGATGCAGGCACGCTACGACGCGATGGTGGCCGAACTTTTGACCGCCCACGGGATCAAGATCCGCAAGTGGCGCAAGAACATGTCGGGAATCGCGCGGCAGACGACCTTCACCGATGGCCGCGTGCTGCGGACGCTCGAATCTCCCAAGCCCACCGGCCCGATGTCGGCAGCGATTTTTCTGCACGAGGTCGGCCACCACGTCATCGGGTTCAACGTCTATAAGCCCCGTTGCCTCGAGGAATACCACGCCTGGGCCTACGCCATCCGAGAGCTTGAGGCCAGAGGGTTCACTGTGACTGACCGCGTGCGGACGCGGATGCAAAAAAGCCTGCGGTACGCGGTAGCCAAGGCACGCCGGCGCGGGCTTCGCGAGGTGCCCGAAGAGCTGCGGCCTCACTGGGATGCCTGATACCGTCGCTCTGGAGAGCGATGCCACCGGGAAGCGGATTTGGTATGCTGTTGCAATGAAGCACACCACCCTTGCAGCAGCCCTCTGCGGTTTCCTGGCGTCTCAAGCAATGGGTCAGCCCGTGACGCTCGAGTCGCTCCTGACCGAGATGACCGACCGCGGAGCCGTCGCCCGCTTTCCCAGCCCGGCGTACACCTGCAAGCAGTTCTCAAGCTACGACCGGGCCAGCACGACGCCCGCCGACCCCAAGACCTGGTTCGCCAACGGGGATCAGGCCCAGTACCTGCGCGTCGAGAAGAATCCGACCCGCGACAACCGCGACGAGCGGGTGATGATGGACATCGACGGCCCCGGCGCGATCGTGCGAATCTGGTCGCCCGATCCCAACGGCACCCTGTGCATCTACATCGACGGCGAGCCCGAGCCGCTGATCGAGGTACCGATGCTCGATCTTCTGGCGGGAAAGGCCAAGCTTGCGGGCGTCGCGGTGGGCGAACCGCTCGCCGCCACGCGCTCGATGGGCTGGAACCTCTACCTGCCAATTCCATACGCGAAGCACTGCAAGGTGACATGCACGGGCGAGCGTTTCTACTACCATGTGAACTACCGCACCTATGAGACAGCCGCAAAGGTCGAATCGCTGACCACCAAGGGGCTGAGCAAGTCTGCGATTGACATTGCGACAGCCAACGCGGAGTTGAAGGATCCACAGCGGGCCTCGGTCGATATGGGAAACCCCACGGCGGTGCCACCCGGCTCAACGCAGACACTCGAGTTTCCCGCCGGGACCACCAGCGGAATGGCCATCACAGGCCTGGGCATCGGCCTGCGAGCCGATCAGATGGAGCAGGCACTGCGATCCACGGTTATCTCCGCGACATTCGACGGCGAGCAGACGATCTGGGCACCCATCGGCGATTTCTTCGGCTCGGGCGTCGGTGTAAACGCGTACAGCGATCACTACCGCAGCGTGAAAGCCCCTGGCGAGTTCAACTCATGGTGGGTGATGCCGTTCCGCGAGAAGGCGACCATCACCGTCACAAACCTCGGCACCGTGCCGATCAAGCTGGCGATGGGCGCAAAGGTCGAGGGCCGTCGCTGGGACGATCGGTCCATGCACTTCCACGCCGGCTGGCGTCACGAGTTCCCTATCGCGACAAAGGGCGGCGAGGGTACCAAGGATTGGAACTATCTCGAAGCAACGAGCAAGGGCGTGTACGTCGGCGATTCGCTCGCCGTGATGAACTCCGTCGAAGCCTGGTGGGGCGAGGGCGACGAGAAGGTGTACGTCGACGGCGAGACCTTCCCGTCCCATTTCGGCACGGGCACCGAGGATTACTACGGCTACGGCTGGTGCTGCCCGCGGGTGTTCAACATGCCATTCATCTCACAGACGCGGGTGGACGGGGCGGGGCGGAACAACTACGGGCAGACGAGCGTGACGCGCGTGAGGTCGCTCGACGCGATCCCGTTCACCAAGTCGTTCAAGCTCGACATGGAAGTGTGGCACTGGGCCGCGTGCGAGGTCTCGTACTCGGCCACGACCTACTGGTACGCGACGCCCGGAGCGACGACCAACCGCAAGCCCGACGAGAAATCGGCCCGCGCGACGGTGCCTCAGGCTCCACCGCTGCCGCCGCCGTTTACGATCGCCGGTGCGATCGAGTGTGAGACGATGCAGATTTCCGCGAAGTCGCCCGGAATGGAGACCGAAGCGCAGGACATGATCGGCTTCGGCAAGGGCAAATGGAGCAACGAGTCGCACCTGTGGTGCCGTGGCAAGGCTGTTGGCGATTTCGTCGAGCTCTCGATTCCCGCTCCCGCCGGGCGTCACGCCGTGACGCTCTACGCGACCAAAAGCTGGGACTATGGCATCGTCCAGTTCACCGTGAACGGCTCGGCGGCCGGGCCCGATGCCGGCAAGCCGATCGACCTGTTCAGTGGCGCGGAGGGCGAGGTGCTCGCGACGGGACCGATCGAGCTGGGAACGTTCTCAACGGTCGATGGCGTCATCAAACTTCGGGCCAAGCTCACCGGCGGGAATTCCGCGTCGAAGGGAACACGGAG
>JAYVUC010000149.1:0-4267 GCA_043788295.1 Phycisphaerales bacterium | reverse complement strand
GAGAGTTGGTCATTGCAGGAGTTTATGGTGGCTGTGGGGTCGGCGCGTGGGCTCGCCAGATGCGGTAGGATGTCCGCATGACCGACGGCACCCGGGTTCAACCGCGAACGCACTACAAGTACTACGACCTCGTGATGGTGGCGTTTGTTGCGGTACTGCTCTGCTCCAACATGATCGGCCCGGGGAAGGTGTGCCTGATCTCTCTCCTGGGCTGGCAACTCTCGTTTGGGGCGGGCAACCTCTTCTTCCCCTTCAGCTACATTTTCGGGGACGTGCTGACCGAGGTGTATGGCTACGCCCGCGCACGGAAAGTGATCTGGGCCGGGTTTGGTGCGATGATTTTCTACGTTGTGATGAGCCAGGTCGTGATCCGCCTGCCCCAGGATCCGGCGGTCGAGTACAACAAGCAGATTCAGCAAGGTATCGAAACGTGCTTCGGGCCAGGCCCGCGGATCATCTCCGCATCGATGTTCGCTTTCTGGCTCGGAGATTTCGCCAATTCGTACGTCCTGGCCAAGATGAAAGTCTGGACCCAGGGACGACACCTCTGGACACGCACGATCGGCTCGACGATCGTGGGTCAGGGGGTTGACTCGATTATCTTCTACCCGCTCGCCTTCGCGTCGATCGAAGGGTTTGCCAACGCTCGCGGCTGGCAATTGCCAGACTTCCTCAAAGGCGGTTGGGATGCGGGCACGATTTTCAAGGTGATCGCGTTCAACTGGGTCTTCAAGGTCAGCCTCGAGGTCGTGCTGACGCCGCTGACGTATCTGATCTGCAACGGGCTCAAACGTGCCGAGGGTGTCGATCACTTCGACCGCAACACCAATTTCACGCCATTCAGCCTCAAGGATTGACGCATGGTGCCTCACCGCACCCAGTCCCGTACCGCCGCTCCGCCGCCTCCACCACGTTGTTGAGCAGCATCGCCACCGTCATCGGGCCCACGCCCCCCGGCACCGGGCTGATGTGACCCGCCACGCGGCTCACCGTCTCGAACGCGACGTCGCCGATCGTTTTCATCTTCCCGTCGTCGCCCGGCACCCGGTTCACACCCACGTCGATCACGATCGCCCCCGGCTTCACCATGTCGGGCGTGATGAGATTGGGCTTGCCCACCGCCGCGACGAGCACGTCGGCCTGCCGCGTGATCTCGCCCAGCTCGGGCGTCCATTTGTTGCACGAGACCACCGTGGCATCCTGCCGCATCAGCAGCACCGCGATCGGCTTGCCCACCACGTCGCTCGCGCCCACAACCACCGCGAGCTTGCCCCCAAGGCCCCCCTGCACGACCGACTCGATCATCTTGATGACCGCAAGCCCCGTACACGGCGCAAGGCTCGATCGGCCATAGACCACGTTGCCGATATTCGCTGGGTTCACGCCTTCCACATCTCTTTCGGGCGCGATCAGCCGTTGCACGCGGTAGGGATCGATGGCTGCTGGCAGCGGCATGTGCACCATGATCGCCGTTACAAGCTCGTCCGCCGACAGCAGCATCACCCGTCCCGCCACGTCGTCAAACCCGCTCGTAGCGGGCAACAAATGCAGTTTGTACTCAATCCCCAACATCGCGCATGTGCGTGCCTGATTGTCGGCGTACACGCGGGCACCGTTATCGCCCGATTCAACCAGCACCGCATCAAGCCGCACTTTGCCACCGCGTGCCGCGATCGCAGCCGCACGCGACGCGATCCGCTCGCGGTGCTGCTTGGCCAGGGCGTTGCCGTCGATGATCTGGGCGTGAGCGAGCGTCATGGGCGATGGTAAGCCCGCACGGCAGCGAGTATCATGCCCCCGTGACCCAGGCCGCCCGGATTTCCGAACTCCGCACCTTCCTGCACCGTGCCAACCGGGCGTACTACGTCGACGCGCACCCGATGATGAGCGATCTGGTGTTCGACACGCTCCTGGCCGAACTCGCGGGGCTCGAAGCCGGGCACCCGGACCTCGCCGACCCCAACAGCCCGACCCAGCGCGTTGGCGGCGAGCCCATCGCGGGCTTCAAGACCGTCCGCCACGCCGTCCCCATGCTCAGCATCGACAACACCTACGACGAGGCGGGCGTCCGCGAGTGGTATGACCGAATCGTCAGGGGGTTGGGCGCAGCGGGCGTCTCAGACCTCTTCGGCGGTGCCGACGACGCGCTGCGGTTTGTCTGCGACCCCAAGATCGACGGCCTGGCCCTCTCGCTCCGCTACGAGCAAGGCCGACTCGTCTCCGCCGTCACCCGTGGCGACGGCGTCGCCGGCGACGACGTCACTCGCGGCGCACGCTGCATCGCCTCCATTCCCCTTGTCTTGTCAGAGCCCGACGCGCAAGCGAGGGTGGGCACACGTGCCGTGAGTATTCCCCCCATCCTCGAAGTCCGCGGCGAGGTCTACATGCCTCTCGCAGAGTTC
The DNA here is from genome assembly GCA_043788295.1 of Phycisphaerales bacterium. Taxonomy (GTDB): domain Bacteria; phylum Planctomycetota; class Phycisphaerae; order Phycisphaerales; family UBA1924; genus UBA2396. The sequence continues at coordinate 1,865 of JAYVUC010000149.1, read as the reverse complement.
GAGCGACTCAACCGCGAGCAGGAGGAGGCCGGCGAGGAGACATTTCTCAACCCACGCAACACAACCGCCGGCACGCTCAAAAACAAGAACCCAAAGCTCGTGGCCTCACGCCGACTTGAGTTCTGTGCCCATGGTCGCGGGCAGGTGTCGCCCGATTTCGCAGTCGCTCACTCCGAGTTCTTAGCGAAGATCAAGGCTCTGGGCGTGCCCGTGAATCCGCACACGCGCCCTTGCACAACGCTCGATGAAATACTGACCGCGATCAAGGCTTTCGACGCTGCGCGACGCACGCTCGGCTACGCGACCGATGGCATGGTCCTTCGCGTCGACCGGTTCGATCAGCAGGACAAGCTGGGGCTCACATCCAAAAGTCCCCGCTGGATCGTCGCATTCAAGTATCCCCCCGAGCGCAAGACCACCCGCCTTCTCGACGTGCAGCACCAGGTCGGCAAGACCGGCAAGATCACGCCCCGCGCGGTGATGGAGCCCGTCCTCGTCGCCGGCTCAGTCGTCCAGCACGCGACGCTCCACAACTACGGGCAGGTGCGGCAGAAGGACATCCGCATTGGCGACACTCTGGAGATCGAGAAAGCGGGCGAGGTCATCCCATATGTCCTCGGCGTGATGTTGTCCAAACGGCCCGAAGGTGCAATGCCTGTGAATGTGCCCGCAGTCTGCCCGGTTTGCGGCGGACCCGTCGAAGTTGAATATCTGGATCCCGAGGCTCCGCGCGACGAGGATGAGACGGGCCGCCGGTGTGTCAACCCCGAGTGCCCCGCCCAGATGCGTGAGAAACTCGTCTGGTTCGCCGGGCGAAAGCAGATGGACATTGACGGGTTAGGCGAGAAAACCATCGACCAGATTCGCGGCGAATCGGCAGTGCCGCTCAACAGCTTCGCGGACATCTTCCGTCTCAAAGACCACCGTGAGTCGCTCCTCGCCCTCGATCGCATGGGGGAGAAAAAGGTGGACAATTTGATCGTGGGGATTGAGTCCTCCAAGTCGCGCGGGCTCGCCAAGGTGCTCGCGGGCATGGGCATCCGGCACGTCGGCGACACAACCGCCAAGTTACTCGCGCGGCAATTCGCTGGGCTCGATGAACTTCTCGCTGCGGAGGTCTGGCAACTCATGCCCATGGCGGTCAATCGCATGAGCAAACCCCAGCGACTCCGCATACTTGGCTTTGACCACGAAGTCTGGCCCGAGTACGAGACGGGCCTGGGCGAGGGCACAGCCGAGGTTGTCCACGCGTACTTGCACAGCCCCGTCGCGTTGGCCACGTTCGCCGCACTCAAAGTTCTGGGTGTCGATCTGCGTTCGCGCGATCTCGTGGCGGCGGCCCTGCCCGCGAGCGGTCCCTTCGCGGGCAAGACCATCGTGCTCACCGGAACGCTCGCCAACTTCGAGCGGACGCAGCTTGCCGAATTGCTTGAAAAACAGGGCGCGAAGATGAGCGGCAGCGTCTCGAAGAAGACTGACCTCGTGATCGCGGGCGAATCGGCGGGCAGCAAGCTCGACAAGGCCAGGGAACTCGGCATCGAGGTTTGGGACGAGGCGAGGCTGATGCAGGCACTGAACCCAGACTGAAACAGGACAGAGCACGCTTCTCGCCGGTCTACACTGCCCGATGCAGAACGTCGAGTTCAAGGCCGAGCTTCGCGATGTTGCCTTGGCGAAGGCTGTCCTCGTCGGCAGCGGCGCGGGCGTCGGTGCGACCTGGATCGCACGCCTCCTCCAGACCGACACGTACTACAACGTCCCCTCGGGGCGGCTCAAAAAACGAGAATGCCCCGGCGAGCCCACCGAGTACATCTTCTACGACCGCGTCGATCACATGGCACCCAAGCTGAGCCACTTCAAGATCT